>DATGFZ010000230.1:0-4696 GCA_035308805.1 Puia sp.
AACTATTCTTATCCGTATTGCCAGAACCAGGGAATTCGAGCGGCGAATGGCAGATATTTGTTCTTTTTAAATAATGACATCGTCGTTTCGCCGCAATGGGATAAGCATCTTATTGACGCGGGAAATTTGCATCAGCTTGATATTCTTTCTGCATCCGGCATTGAAAACATGGGCGATAAAAAAACAACGCAGTCGGTAGACCGCAGATGGAAACGCGTAAAAAATCCGTTAACGATTTTTGGATTCCGTGAAAAAAATTTGTTGCTGATGTTTCGCATGATGTATGGGAACTGGAAAAAATTTTGTGGTCGCATTTTTGATAGAAACAGCTTACGTGTGGTGGAAGGCATTGTCGGGAACAACGTCATGATGACAAGAAACGCCCTGGATAAAATCGGCTGGTGGGACGAAAGAATGCAAACTGCCGATTTTGATTTGTTCATGCGCGCTAAGAAAAGATCTCTGGAAATTGGAGACATTAAACCTTGTCATATTGCGCTCGGAGTCTTTATTCATCATTTCAACCGCATGACGGCGAAATATGCGGTAAAACCAAAACCATTTGCTGATAAAGGGAATTTGATCCGGCTTGAAGATAAATGGCCGGAAACTGAACTGGAAACATTACATCCCAATAATGCTACACTAAGAAAAAAATAATTTTATGCAGGAAGGAAAAAGACAAAAGCAAGTTGCATCGCTCATTCAAAAGGAGTTGAATGATATTTTTCAGCGCCTCGACCTGACCATGATCGGAGGCGGAATGGTTTCCATTTCTTCCGTAAAAATTTCTCCCGATCTGTTGCAGGCCAAAATTTATCTTAGCTTTTTCCCGGTAAAAGATGCCGAAAATTCAATGAAGCATATTGAAGAAAGAGGCTGGGAAATAAAACGGCAATTAGCCTTGAGGGTAAAACTTCAGTTACGGAGAATTCCGGTGCTTCATTTTTTTCAAGATGACACCTTGGATTATGCTTTTAAAATGGAAGAAATTTTTAAGAAAATTAATGAAGGGAAAAAAGAGGGCGAAAATGAGTAAGCAGGTAGAATAGTCGTTATCAACGTAAGCACATTTATATTTCAAATTAGTACATCAGCATGGTGAACTTTTTATTTGCGTGGCGATATTTTAAGGCAAAAAAATCCACCAATGCAATTAATGTCATTGCCTGGATAAGCATGACAGCCATTATCGTTGGTTCTGCCGCGCTGATACTGGTGTTGAGTGTTTTTAACGGGTTTGAAGACCTGGTCAAATCTTTATATTCTTCCTTTTATACCGATCTGAAAATATCCGCAAAAACCGGGAAGATAATCCATTTGTCGACGGATCAATTAAAACAACTATCCTCTGTTAACGGGGTAAGCGCTTATTCCTTGGTTGCAGAGGATAATGCCATCCTGCAAAATGGTGATTTGCCGACCATTGTTTTCTTAAAAGGCGTCGATTCAAACTACGTGCAGGTTTCAGGAATTGCCGGCAAAGTAATAAAAGGAAAGTTTGAATTGGGCAATTCAGATACTCCAGAGGTCGTTTTAGGCATAGGAATTGAAAATGCCATTGCTTCAGAAAGTGAAAAAGACGTTTTGCCACTTTCTGCATATATTTTTAAAAGAGATGAAGGCAATTCAAACGATCCGATCAAAGCAATAAGCAACGAAAATATTGTTGCTTCAGGCAGTTTTGCCATTCAGCAGGATTTTGACAATAAATATGCGTTCACCAATCTTGCTTTTATGAAACGAATGCTTGGCTTTCAGGCAAACGAATTCAGTGCCATAGAAATAAAAATTGCCGATGAACGGCAAACCGAGCAGATCAAAAACGAATTGCAAAAATATTTTGGAAATAATTATTTGGTAAGAACAAGGTATGAGCAAAATCAGGGTTTGTATAACGTGATGGGTATGGAAAAATGGGTTATTTACTTGTTGCTCACATTGATCTTAATTGTCGCATCTTTTAACATGGTTGGTTCACTGACGATGCTTGTCCTGGAAAAGCAAAAGGATATTCATGTATTAAAAGCATTGGGCGCCAGCAACAGTTTTATTCAAAAAATTTTTTTGAGCGAGGGCTTTTTGCTCGGGTTTCTCGGCGGTGTTTTGGGAATTTTATTGGCCATCTTTATTTGCTGGTTGCAGGTCAAATATAAATTGGTTCCGTTGCAAGGCGGTTCTTTCCTTATTGATTATTATCCCGTGAAATTGGTAGCAGCGGATTTTTTACTGGTCCTGTGCACCATTTTGGTAGTGACGTTATCCGCTGCCTGGTTACCATCCCGGAAGGCAGCACTGGAAGCAATTGAATTGAAAAGCTGATCGGATAATCTCATCACCGGAGGAACTTGATGATGTCCTTGTGCTTCATGGACCAATTTTCAACGAGGCAAATCCGGCCCGTTGCATCAATAATCGCCTAAAGTTTCAGGAAGTTGCGCCAATGCTTTTTTTAGTTGTTCGTCATTGGGCGCAGTCCCGTGCCAGTTGTGGTCGTTCTCCATAAAATCAACTCCTTTGCCCATGACGGTATGCATCATGATGGCTATGGGTTTACCATTACCGGAAAGGTTTTTTGCAGTTCTTAAAGTGGCGATTACTTCGTCAATATCATTTCCATTCATGGCTAAAGTATTCCATCCAAAGGCTTCAAATTTTGTGCGTATATCTCCCAGTCCCCCAACGTTTGCCGTAGTACCATCTATTTGCTGGCCATTCCAATCAACTGTAGATATCAAATTATCCACTTTATGATGCGCCGCAAACAGGAGGGCTTCCCAATTTTGGCCCTCTTCCAATTCCCCATCACCGTGGAGGGAATAGACAATATTTTTATCGTTATTGAGTTTTTTTGAGAGCGCAGCGCCAATGGCAACGCTCATGCCTTGTCCCAGAGAACCACTGGCAACACGAACGCCGGGAAGATGCTCATGGGTTGTAGGATGGCCCTGGAGACGGGAATTTAGTTTTCTGAATGTCGAAAGTTCTTTGATATCAAAATATCCGGACCTTGCAAGCGTGGAATAAAAGACCCCGGAAATATGCCCATTGGACAAGAAAAAAATATCCTCGTTTTTCCCATCCATGGTAAAATGTGGATTGTGCTGCATGACCTCGAAATACAGGGCAGTAAAAAAATCCGCACAGCCTAATGAACCGCCGGGATGACCACTTGCTGCACCATGCACCATCCGGATTACGTCTCTTCTGATTTGCGCGGCAATTGACTTTAAATCAGCCATGTTATAATTAATTTTATGTAAAATCGGGGCACAAAGCTATGGATTTATTTATTAGATAATTATAGGATTAATTAAACTTTTGTGGTAATTTGGCCTCTCAATTGGCTTCGCAGGTAATCTAATCTATTGACTAGTCAAAAAAGGTTTAAGGTCCTTTTTAATTCCGTTTGCATGGATATTTTCAGAAAAGTAATTGTAGCTGATCGTGCAAGATTTAGTCATATTTTTGTATCAACAAAACCAAACTGATGTTTGATGTTTTACTTTCAATAGTGATAGCATTCACTATAACTTTTTTAGCCATCCCTGTGATTATTACCGTGGCGGAAACCAAGAAACTCTTTGACGTTCCCGACGAACGTAAAATTCACATTACTCCTGTTACTCCGCTTGGCGGTTTAGGCATATTTGCAGGATTTATATTCGCTTGCCTGCTTACTGTTCATTTTGAAACAGCTTTCAAATTTCAATATTTCATTGCTGCCAGTCTGATCATATTTTTTCTGGGATTAAAAGATGATATTCTTGTTATATCCCCAATTAAGAAATTTATCGGTCAGGTTCTCGCGGCTTTTATGGTTATCTATTATGGGGAGCTCCAGATTAAAAGCATGCATGGTTTTTTAGGATTGTACCAAATGCCCGAAATGTTCAGTCTCCTACTTACCTATTTTGCTGTGATCGTGATCATTAATTCATTTAATCTGATTGATGGCGTTGATGGTTTAGCCGGCAGTTTGGGGTTGATTGCACTATCGATATTTGGAATTTATTTTTTTGCCGTGGATATGGCCGCCTATTCAATTTTGGCTTTTTCGATGGCAGCCAGTTTGCTGGCGTTTTTGATTTTTAATTTTCAACCGGCAAAAATATTTATGGGAGATACAGGTTCCCTGCTTATTGGTTTGGTATGCGCGATCCTGGTGGTAAAATTTATCAATGTTGCCACCAGTCCCGATGTGAGTTACCCGATTATAGCCGCACCGGCAATCGGCTTTACCATTTTACTGATTCCTCTTCTGGATACCTTAAGGGTCTTCGGCATCCGGATATTTTATCGTCGTTCGCCGTTCAGTCCCGACAGAAACCACATTCACCACATATTGTTGGACAAGGGTTTTTCGCACAGGGCTGTTACCATAATTCTGGTATCTGCAAATTTATTTGCTATTGCAATGGTTTGTTTGGGCAGAACAATATTCAGTTGTACCGCACTTATCTTCTTTGCGTTTGGTTTTTTCTTTGCAATTATTTCTTTGTTCTATTACATGCCTTCCCGTGTTCCCAAACTTGTTGTCGCCAAAGCCAACAAAAAAGAAACGAATGGTTCAGATTTAAAATCTTCAAAATTAGTTCCTTTCTCCAAAGATGCCAGCACCATCCTGGAACAAAAGAACTGATCTCTTCACAAATATTTTTGCCTTTCTTTTTGTTGCAGGAATGCTTTTAATGTA
>DATGFZ010000231.1:0-1817 GCA_035308805.1 Puia sp.
CTCTATAGATCCTGCAAAACCTGAAACGCATGTGGAAGAATTTATCCAGAAGGACACGCCATTGACAGGATTTCAAGGCAAGCAAAAAAAATCCTTGAACAAGGAGAAATAATCTATGCGAAACTCCAGGTCACCTGGATGGATGCTTACATAGCCTGCCGCAGGGAACAAGCCTATGAAACCCAAAGCCACAAATCTTTAACTTGCGGACAGGTCACTTGTCAAAGAACAACATTTTGCAAGCGACAACGACCAGCATTATGGCAAATATTTTTTTTACAACAGCTTCCGAAAGGCTCAGCGATATCTTACTTCCGAAATATCCGCCAATTAAAAACCCGATAAATAAAAGCAACACCACTTTTATATCAATAAACCCTTGTCTATAATAATTAATCGCGGCAAAAATACCTGCCGGAAGCAACAGAATGCCAAGTGAAGTTCCTTGTGCTTCATGCTGACTGAACCCCAGAAAGAAAGCAAGTGCCGGCACAATAATGATACCGCCGCCAACTCCAACCAATCCACTCAGCATGCCTGCGGTAAGCCCGATGATAATAATAATTAAAAAGGTTTGTGTTGACATAGCGTGATATTTTGATGATAGATTATTTTTGTGCCGATCTGCCAAACCCGCCTTTCCGACGCGTCCTGCTTAGCATTGACGACAACCACGATATTTTTCAGTTCAGTAACCTAATGATATTATTTACACGATTCGCAAAAGCCCGATTCAGAATAATATCCATGGAGTTGCCCTCCCGCACCCTTGTTCTTTATAGAGTTGCTGAGTTAACGCTAGTTATTTTTTTAGAAAATTTTGCCTGTACGATTCAATGGCTTCTTCAATTACTTTTAAGGCAGTTGTTTTATCGCCAAATTCTTCGACAACGACTGTTTTATTTTCCAGTTTTTTATATTCTTCAAAAAAATGCCTCAATTCTTCAAAAAAGTGTTTTGGCATTTCTTCAATGTTGTTATAATGATTTACGCTTGGATCTTTTGCGGCAACGGCAATTATTTTATCGTCTGCGTCGCCACTGTCAATCATTTGCATTACACCCATCACTTTCGCTTCGATCAAACACAACGGATGAACGGGCAAAGAAGTGATTACTAAAATATCCAGCGGATCTTTATCAGCACCATATGTTTGCGGTATAAATCCATAATTGACCGGGTAATAAAATGAGGAATAGATAACTCTGTCAAGTTTCAGTAATCCGCTTGGTTTATCAATTTCGTATTTTGCTCTTGCGCCTTGTGGAATTTCAATGATCGCATTTACAACTCTCGGCGCATTTTCGCCGTAAGGAACTCCGTGCCAGGGATGAGAAACTGTTGTTGTCATAAGCATTTAATTGATAATACAAACCTACTGAAAACGGATGATAGTTGATGCCCAACGCTGAAGGTAAATGCCTATTAGCAATAGCGATTCTTTACTTTTTTGGATGATAATAAAGTACATTGACCTGCTCGGTAGTAACCAACCCACCACGTCCGCATTCGTTCAGCAGGCGATTGATATCTGGCAGGAAATTATTTATTTTTTCTTCTGTGTCAATAATTTCAACGACGATTGGCAGGTCTTCGGAAATGTCAATGAGTTTTGCACTATGAATGGTTGAACTTGCCCCAAACGACATGATGCCGCGTAAAACAGTTGCACCGGCAATACCATGTTTTTTTGCAGCCAGAACAATTGCTTCGTACAGAAGCGTGTGACCGATTTTGTCAATCTCCCCGATAAAAATTCTGAGTAATCTAGATTGTCCGTTAAGTTGCATCATGTCAAACTAATTTTAGCAAAGCAA
>DATGFZ010000232.1:0-1987 GCA_035308805.1 Puia sp.
ATCCCTCCGGCAGCTTTTTCCTGTTGTACGGCTAGTTCAACCGTCGGCGTCGTGGACAGTTGTAAATCAATTACGTCTAGTCCTGATGCAGTAAGTGTGTTTGAAACAAGATTGGAAACCATTTCGCCGCTTATGCGTGCATCCCTACCAATAATAATTTTTTTCCCTGTTTTTTTTTCTTTAATCCAGCTTGCATAAGCTGCCGAGAATTTAATAATATCGGCCGGAGTCAAATTCTCCCCCGGAACCCCACCGATGGTTCCCCTGATTCCCGAAATACTCTTGATCAATGCCACAATTTTCTAAGGTTTATGATTGCCACAATAAGGTTTTGAGATCCATAGTTAAGGTATGCGTGGTTTTCCGGGAATTGAATTTTATCTGCATTGCAATTATAACAATTAAAATACCAAACAGGAAATTATTGATCGTTAAAATCTATTCACATTGTCAAAATGCCCGGGCTAAAACAAAAACTCCCCTATTTTTGTTTAAAATAGTCTGCATGCAATTACCGGGTAACTGGTTTCGCGATTGGTTCGATTCTCCTTATTATCACCAATTATATTTTTACCGCGATGAGAAAGAAGCTGCTGCATTTGTCGATAATCTATTGTATTTTCTCAAACCGGCTGCCAACAGCAGAATGCTAGACGTTGCATGCGGACGAGGCCGGCACGCTATAATACTTGCTGCGCACGGTTTTGACGTTACCGGGTTCGATATTGCTCCCGGAAGTATTGAATATGCAAAACAATTTGAAAATGATAATCTTCATTTTTATGAACATGATATGCGCCTGCCCTTCTGGATAAATTATTACGATTACGCTTTCAATTTTTTTACCAGTTTCGGATATTTCAGAACCGAGCGTGAACATTTTGATGCAATACGCACAATTGCCAATTCAATAAAAAAGAACGGAATTTTTGTTCTTGATTTTATAAATGCCGAGTATGCGGAAGAACACCTGATCCCCGAATCATTAAAAGAAATTGATGGCGTTGTATTTAATATCGAAAGGTGGGCTGATGACAAACATCTCTATAAAAAGATATTTATACAAGATAAAAACATCAACGAAAATCGTGAATATACAGAAAGAATTGCAAAGATTTCCCTGAATGGTTTTAACAGAATGTTCTCTGTTTACCGTTTAGAAATACAACAAGTGTTTGGAGATTATGATCTGCATCTGTTCGATAAAACAATATCACCCAGATTGATAATGGTAGCAAAAAAAATATAAATTGACCCGCAATTCAATGCGAATGTCCCGAAATAAATGATATGAAACGATTGCTAACGATTTTTCAAGTCCTCATTTTTATTTCTGCTTTTTCACAACCGAAAGCAGTTGGTATTTTTACTGATCATACAGATGTGGGCACCCCAAAAATAAGAGGAAATACATTGTACGATTCCAAAACAAAAACTTACTATATAGAAGGCGGCGGCTATAACATTTGGTTTAATCGGGATGAATTTCAATTTGCTTATAAAAAAATACATGGCGATTTTCTAATGACCGCGCACTTTGCCTTCGTTGGTACCGCAAAAGAGGGACATCGAAAAATTGGCTGGATGGTGAGACAATCACTTGTTGACTCTGCTGTCCATGTCAGCGCTGTGGTTCATGGAGATGGATTAACCGTCTTGCAATGGCGGGTAAGACCCGGAATGAAAATGCGTGACCCTGAAGATGAAATCCGGGCGCCGGAAAATAAAAATAAATATAGCGTTGTTCAATTAGAAAGAAGAGGCAAAACATTTATTATGCGTGTTGCCGAAAAAGAAGGAATGCCTTTTATTGCGGTTGGCGAACATGACATGGAAAATATGCAAGGTGATGTTCTCGCCGGAATTTTTATCTGCTCACATACACCTGATATTTTGGAAAAAGCAAGGATTTGGGGCGTAAAGATCAAGAATTAATTCTTGTAGACCTCATTTCGCTTCTTTCGCCAAAATCAATTTCGGTTTTTCT
>DATGFZ010000233.1:0-6991 GCA_035308805.1 Puia sp.
AAAGCATAATCGGTTCAAAATTTATTGGTAGAATTGAAGAAGAAACAAGTGTTGGGGGAAAGCCGGCGATCCGACCGAGCATCGAAGGATGGGCGCGGATTTATGGATACAACAATATCAATATTGATATCAGTGACGATCCTTATGCTTATGGATTCCAGGTGCTGTAAGATTTTTTTTCTTGCAAAAGCCGAAAAAGAACACATAGATTTTTCAGGCATGACGGAAAAGGGATGAATCAAAATGTTGCCATTCGATTCTATCTACTCCGGGTACTGAGGCGAAATAAACCAGAAAGTGATGACTTTACCCGAGTCATTAAATTGACTTCGGGTGTTTTTGAGGCCTTTCGAAAGTACCAAGGCCGGCATCAAGAATTTCCATATGGTAAAAGACTTGTCTATTCACTAAATACTGTTGCCATGAGAAAAATTTTTTTGTTTGGTCTTAGTCTGGTCTTCTCCGCAGCTTATGCTCAACATGCAAAGGCTAAAATCAAAATTGATATTGAAAGAAAAATTGGAGAGATTGATAAACTGCTGTACGGGAATTTTACCGAACATCTGGGGAGGTGTATTTACGGAGGCATTTATGACCCCCAATCGGCACAGGCTAACGCAGATGGATTTAGAAAAGACGTCATTGACGCCACAAAAAATTTGAATGTTAGTATTGTTCGCTGGCCCGGTGGAAATTTTTCTTCTGGCTATCACTGGATGGATGGCATTGGCCCAAAGGAAAATCGTCCGAAAAGAAAAGACCTTGCCTGGGGTGACACTGAACCGAATATTGTCGGAACAGATGAATTCATAAAGTTCGCAACAGCAGCGAATGCTGAACCATACCTTTGTGTCAACCTGGGAACGGGCAGCTGGGACGAAGCACGCAATTGGGTTGAATACTGTAACGCGCCGACCGGTTTTTATTATTCTGATTTGCGTGCGAAAAACGGACACGCGCAACCTTACCACGTCAAATATTGGGGACTTGGAAATGAAATGGATGGTGAGTGGCAAATGGGACATCGCAATGCGGAAGATTACAGCAAATTTGCACTGGAAGCGGCTAAGCTCATGAAATGGTCGGATGACAGCATCAAATTAATTGCGTCAGGCTCGAGTAATTATGGCGATGACTGGATCAACTGGAACAAGACAATTCTTACCAACATGCACGATGTGATTGATTATATTTCGCTGCATCATTATTCCGGAAATTACCATAAAGATCATTATCAGTTCATGAATTCGACGTTGTGGGTTGAAAATGTAATCAGGATCACAGAAGGATTAATCAATGAAGTCCGCACACAAAATAAAATGCAAAAACCAATTTATATTGCCTTTGATGAATACAATGTCTGGTATCGAGCCTATACAGAACAAAAATTAGAAGAGCATTATAATATGCAGGATGTCCTGGTCATAGCCATGTACCTGAATACATTTCTGCGCCATGCCAATATTGTGAAGATGGCTAACATGGCCCAATTGGTAAATGTGATTGCGCCAATGATGGTGACCAATGACAAGCTTTGGCTTCAGACAATCTATTATCCTTTACAATTATTCGCCACCAACTGCAACGGGTATGCGCTGGATGCTCTTGTGCAATGTAATACCTATGATGCCAAGGACTATAAGAAAATTCCTTATCTCGATGTTTCTTCCACCTACAATAATAAAACGGGTGAAATAACCATTAACGTTGTGAACAAAAATGAGAGTCAATCGATAGAAACTTCAGTAATCAATGAATTTGGCAAATGGGAACCCAAAGCAACGATTTATGAAATTAACTCAGCAGGCCTGATGGATGAAAATTCGGTGAATGAACAAAAAGTGAAACCCAGTCAAAAGGAAATAACTATAAAAGGCGATAATTTTGATTATCCTTTTCCTGCACATTCCTTTACAATGATCAAACTAAAAATAAAATCATAATCAACCATGAGAAAGATTGGTGCCGCGGCAACTGTTGTGATTGCGCTAATAGGTTCCAGCCGATTAATTGCTCAAAATACTTTATCGCAAATTGAACCTGTGAATTTTTCCCAGGTGCAGATCAATGATCAATTTTGGAAACCACGCATTGATAAGATCGCCACGGCAACGCTGCCTGCATGCATTTATCAAACCGAAATTGCGACGCCGCGAATTCAAAATTTTATCAATGCTGCGAAAAGAAAAACAGGGAGTTTTAAAGGCCTTGTGTATGACGACAGCGATGTGTTCAAAGCGCTTGAGGCCATTTCGTACAGCCTGAAAGACAATCCAGATGCGACTTTAGAGAAAAAGGCTGATGAGTGGATTGATATTATTTCAGCTGCGCAGCTGCCCGATGGATACCTGAACACTTATTATACCTTGACCGACCTGAGCAAACGCTGGACACAAATTCCGAATCACGAGGATTACAATGCGGGACATTTGATTGAAGCGGCCGTGGCATACTTTAATGCGACCGGAAAAAGAAAATTATTGGACGTTGCAGAAAAATATGCAAATCACATTGACTCCACTTTTCGTTTGAAGAATCGTCATTGGATAAGCGGACACGAGGAAATTGAACTCGCTCTGGTGAAACTTTATCACACCACAAAAAATGATCATTACCTGAAACTTGCAGATTGGTATTTGCAGCAACGCGGGCAGCAAACGGCGATGGGTTGGTTTACGCCGGCTTATTGGCAGGATATAAAACCGGTGAAGGAACAGACAGTCATTACCGGTCATGCTGTCCGTGCCATGTATTTATACACGGGCGCAGCGGATGTCGCTGCTGCAACGGGAGATACCGGGTACCTGAAAGCGATGAAAGCAGTCTGGGAAGATGTCGTCGACAGGAATATGTATGTAACCGGAGGCATTGGTTCGAGCGGAGATAACGAAGGTTTTTCAAAAGATTATGACCTCCCTAACGCTGATGCTTACTGCGAAACCTGCGCAAGCGTAGGAATGGTTTTATGGAATCAGCGCATGAATGTACTTACCGGCGAGTCAAAATACGTTGATGTACTGGAAAGAACTTTGTATAACGCTGCGCTGGATGGCTTATCATTGACAGGCGACCGATTTTTTTATGGCAATCCTCTAGCATCAATTGGTAAAGATACCAGGGGAGAATGGTTTGGTACGGCGTGTTGTCCGGCAAATATTGCACGGCTGGTCGCTTCGCTCGGAAATTACATTTATAACAGGTCTGATAATGATATTTGGGTGAATCTGTTTATCGGCAGCAAAACAAATTTGCAAATAAGGGGATCAAATATTACCATGGAACAGCAGACCAATTATCCCTGGGACGGGAAGGTGAAGATCATTATTTCCCCGGACAAAAAAACAAAAATGACTTTGCATGTCCGCATACCCGGCTGGGCAAGCGGCCGGCCGGTTCCTGGGGATCTGTATCATTTTGTAAACGGCGAAACAAAAAAGTGTTCTCTGAAAATAAATGGAAAGGACCTTACCTACGACCTGCAAAAAGGATATGCAGTTATTGATCGTGAATGGAAAAAAGAAGACGTGGTTGAATTGAACCTGCCCATGGAAGTAAAAGAAGTGGTCGCCAATGACTCTGTTTTGGCAGATGCAGGAAAAGCTGCGTTGCAACGCGGTCCGCTGATGTATTGCATTGAAGGTTCGGATAACAACAAAAAGGCGTGGAATATCCTGTTGCCGCCGAATGCAACATTCAACACCGATTTTCAAAAAAATTTATTGAATGGAGTGACCACCATCAGCGCTGAATTGCCGGTGCTCACCATTAGTTCGGACGGCTTATCGGTACTGACTGAAAAAAAAAGAGTGACTGCGATTCCCTATTTTTCATGGGCTAATCGGGGAGGAGATGATATGCAGGTATGGATTTCGCGAACCATTAAGGACATCAAGATCAATTTTTAAAACACATAGCCTCAGATCGAACAGAAACATGGATTCGGAACTGATTGTTTATTCGGCATAAACCGATGATCTGTGGCATCAAATAAAATCAATGAAGAAAATATGCTCAATTGCTGCCTTGGTATTCCCCATCGCCGCATGTTGCCAAATCGAAAAAGCGCCGGCTTACCCGTTGATCACGCACGATCCATATTTCAGCATCTGGTCTTTCACAGATCATTTAAACCAAAGTCAAACCAAACACTGGACAGGAAAAAATCAACCTTTAAACGGGTTGATTAAAGTTGATGGGAAAACGTATAATTTCTTAGGCACTCTGGAGGATTCGAAAAACACCATTTCTGCAACACAGAAATCTGTGGTCATCAGCGCCACTCAAACGGTCTATGAATTTTCTTGTGGATCTGTAAACCTTGAAGTAGACTTTCTGTCTCCGTTGCTTTTGAACAATTTAAATCTTCTGTCAACGCCAGTTTCTTATGTCAATTTCAAAGTGACGCCAACAGATGAAGGAATGCATGAAATTCAAATACTTTTTAGCGCTTCTGCGATTGTTGCGGCAGATAATGAAAACCAGCTGGTAACTTCGGGTTCTTCAAAGAGTGAAATTCTTTCATTGGCTAAAGCAGGGACGACAACTCAGAAAGTCTTACAAAAAAAGGGAGATGATGTAAGAATTGACTGGGGTTATTTTTATGTCGCTGCTGTAACGGATAAATCTTCGTCAGTGAAAATTGGTGATGCACAGGATGCTTTGCAATCCTTTATTGCCAATAAAATAAATGGGCATGCTGATGCCAAGCCCGTTGAAGCCAAACGAATCGCCCTGACGGCCACCTTCGATTTCCAGGTAAACGTAAAGCCTGTTGAAAAAAGGGTTCTGCTTGCTTATGATGATTTAAATTCCATTCAATATTTTGGTCAGAATTTGCAGCCCTGGTGGAAAAGGGACGGCGGCAGGATAGAAGACGTTTTAAACCGTGCTTCAGCAGATTTTCAATTGATAAAAGGGAAATCTGATGCTTTTGATAAACAAATTTATGACGATGCGCTGAACGCCGGGGGTGAAAAATATGCAAAACTTTGTGTGCTCGCCTATCGTCAATCGCTCGCTGCCCAGAAATTGGTTCGCGGTCCGGATAATGAGCTTCTGTTTCCGCAAAAAGAAAATTTCAGCAATGGATCGATTTGGACGGTCGACGTTACTTATCCATCCGCCCCGCTCACCTTGATTTATAATCCTGATCTGTTAAAAGGAATGCTGAACGGAATCTTTTATTATTCAGAAAGCGGCAAATGGGCGAAACCCTTTCCTGCCCACGATCTGGGCACCTATCCGATCGCCAACGGACAAACCTATGGTGAAGATATGCCCGTGGAAGAAGCAGGCAATATGATTATTCTTACTGCTGCGATTCTGAAGGCTGAAGGAAAAACAGATTTTGCCAAACAGCACTGGAAAGTGTTGTCGCAGTGGGTCGATTTTCTAGTGGATGACGGAATCGATCCCGCCAATCAATTATGTACGGATGATTTTGCAGGACATCTTGCGCGCAATGCAAATCTTTCTGTCAAGGCGATTGTTGGCATTGGCGCTTACGCGCACATGGCTGAATTAAACGGTCAGGATGCCACAGCTGAAAAATACAAACAGATCGCCAGAAGCGCTGCCGCAAAGTGGATGCAATTGGCGGATGCAGATGATCATTACGCTTTGACTTTTGACGATAAAAACACCTGGAGTCAGAAATATAATCTTGTTTGGGATAAACTTCTCGGACTGCATTTATTCCCACAATCTGTTTATGACAAAGAAGTAAAATATTATCTGACAAAGCAAAATGATTTCGGATTACCGTTGGACAGTAGAAAAACCTACACAAAATCGGATTGGATATTATGGACTGCTACTTTGGCCGGCGACCAAAAAGATTTTGAAGCATTGATAAATCCCGTTTATAGATATGCCACAGAGACGCCAACCCGCGTGCCTTTAAGTGATTGGCATGAAACAACAAATGGAAAGCAAGTAGGCTTCCAGGCAAGAAGCGTGGTGGGAGGATATTTTATCAAACTGCTGGAAAAGAAATGGGCGGATAGGAATTAAATCATTGACCTGATAAACACATGAAGAAGTTATTTTCAATCCATTTGTTGTTTTTACTCTTTACGTCGTTGCCCGCTCAGCAGGCGCGTATATGGAATACCGAAAAAGAAAATGAATGGTACAGGCACCAGCCCTGGATCGTTGGTTGTAATTTTATTCCAAGCACAGCGATCAATGAACTGGAAATGTGGCAGCCCGAAACCTTCGACACGGCAACCATTGATCGCGAATTGAGTTGGGCAGGTCAGATCGGTATGAATGCTGCCCGTGTTTTTCTGCATTATATCCCCTGGCAAACTGATTCAAAGGGATTTAAACAAAGGATAAATGAGTATTTATCCATCGCAGATAAAAATCACATCAAAACAATTTTTGTTTTTTTTGATGACTGCTGGAATGAGGATCCGAGGTCAGGTGCGCAGCCAGAACCAAAGACAGGGGTGCACAACAGCGGCTGGGTTCAATCCCCGGGGAAAAAAATGCATAACGATTCAACATCGTGGACTCAGTTGGAAAAATATGTAAAAGATATTCTTGTCACATTTAAAAATGACAATCGGATCTTACTGTGGGATTTATACAACGAACCCGGCAACGGAAATTATAATGAGACAAGTTTGCCTCTCTTAAAAGATGTTTTTGGGTGGGCGTGGACAGTGCGGCCATCACAACCGCTAACAGCCGGAATCTGGTATGATAATAAAACTTTTAATGATTGGCAGCTTACACATTCAGATGTAATAACCTTTCACAATTACAATAAAGCTGATGATCTTGAAAAAGAAATAATTGATCTGCAACGCTACAATCGCCCGATAATTTGCACAGAATATATGGCCAGAACCCGCGGCAGCCGTTTTGAAACTCATCTTCCTGTTTTTAAGAAATATCATGTGGGTGCCATTAACTGGGGACTGGTCTGGGGTAAAACAAATACCATTTATCAGTGGGATAGCCCCTTGCCTGATGGCTCAGAACC
>DATGFZ010000234.1:0-10576 GCA_035308805.1 Puia sp.
CTCCACCATGAGGAATAGCAAATGTTTTGTGCAAATTCAAATGACAAACATCAGCGCCAATAAATCCGGGGCTTGTCAATCCAACCTGAGCATTCATATTTGCACCATCCATATAAACCAAGCCACCGTTGTCGTGAATGATTTTGCAAATTTCTTTTATGCTTTCTTCAAAGACGCCATGTGTTGAAGGATAAGTGACCATCAATCCGGCCAGAACGTTTTTGTATAGTTCAGATTTTATCTTCAGATCTCCAAGATCAATATGCCCGTCGTCATCACTTTTTATAACAACCACTTTCATTCCGGCCATCACTGCGCTTGCAGGATTGGTACCGTGAGCAGAGATTGGAATGAGCATGATGTTCCTGTGTACATCACCGTTGGCTGCGTGATAACCGCGGATCGTAAGCAGGCCCGCAAACTCGCCTTGTGCGCCGCTGTTTGGTTGCAAAGATGTCGCGGTGAAACCCGTTATTTTACTTAAATAATTTTCTAATTCAATAATGATCTGTTTGTATCCCAGCCACTGATTGGCTGGCGCAAAAGGATGAAGCTGACTAAATTCCGGCCAACTTACTGGAATTAACTCCGATGCCGCATTCAATTTCATGGTGCATGAACCAAGAGAGATCATCGAGGTATTTAGCGCAAGGTCCTTATTTTCCAAACTTTTCAAATAACGCATCATTTCCGTTTCGCTATGATGCGAATTAAAAACAGGAAGAGTCAAATAAGAAGATGTTCTTTGCAATTCGGTTTGTTTATCAAAAAGTGAATCTGATTCATCAAAGAAAAGAATAAAATCACTGTTGTCTTTTTTCAGAAAAGTTCCGAAAATTCTTGCAAGATTTTGTGTTGTGTCTTTTACAGAAGCGGCTGCGACTTCATCAACAGACAAACTTATTTTACCATCCTTATGATACATGAAGTTGGCATTGTTTTCCTCTGCGATCTTCTTAAATTCGGCTGCATCATCGACTTCGAATGTGAGTGTGTCAAAAAATAATTTATTCAATTGCCTAATGCCGGCCTTCTTCATTGCGTTATTTATAGCGATCGCTGATAAATGAATGCGCTGCGCAATCTTTTTCAACCTAACCGGTCCGTGGTAAACTGCATACATGGCGGCCATGTTTGCCAATAAAGCCTGCGCCGTGCAAATATTTGAAGTTGCTTTTTCACGTTTGATGTGTTGCTCTCTTGTTTGCAAAGCCATTCGAAGTGCCCGATTTCCCTGGGCATCAACACTAACGCCTATAATCCGTCCGGGAATAAATCTTTTGAAATCATCTTTTGTTGCAAAAAAAGCTGCATGCGGTCCACCAAATCCCATCGGAACTCCAAAGCGTTGCGATGAGCCAATGGCGACATCAGCACCCAATTCTCCAGGCGGCGTTAATAAAGTGAGTGCAAGGAGATCCGTCGCCATGGCAACAAAGCCTCCCAGCGCATGGACGGCATCAATAAATCCGCGAAAATCGCTCACCTCTCCATAACTATTTGGATATTGAACCAACACTCCAAAAAAACGACTATCAATTGTTGCGCTTGCATAATCATCGAATACCAATTCAATGCCCAGCGGCTTTGCGCGCGTCATCAAAACTTCCTTCGTCCGTGCATATACGGAGGTATCAACGAAAAATTTAGGTGCGCTTAAATGTTGGGCATCTTTATTTTTTAAATGAAAGAACATCGTCATCGCTTCAGCAGCTGCATTTCCCTCATCCAGTAATGAAGCATTACTAAGTGGCAATGCAGTCAGGTCACTCACCATCGTTTGAAAATTCAATAAGCTTTCCAATCTACCCTGAGAAATTTCCGCCTGATATGGCGTGTATTGGGTGTACCAGCCCGGGTTTTCAAAAACATTTCTTAAAATTACAGCAGGCGTGATGGTGTTGAAATACCCCTGCCCGATGTAGGAGGTGAAGATTTTGTTTTTTGCAGCGATTTTTTTTAAATCGCTCAGGTATTGAAATTCACTTAATGCGGCGGGAAGATTGAAAGGTTCTTTATTTCGAATGGTGGGGGGTACCGTTTTATCAATTAAGTCATTCAATGATGAAACGCCGATGATTTTGAGCATCTGCTCAGTTTCGTGTTCATTTGGTCCGATATGGCGGGATGAAAATTCATTAGCTTGTTGTTCAAATAAATTCATACTAATAGTCCTTATTGTCGTTTTTAGAAACCGCAAATTTACGATTATAAGCGCAAAAAAAATACGCTGGATTAGGATGGTTTAACTTGCGGATAGCATTTACATAATAATAATTACTGATATGAAGATGAGAGGATTGCAGTTTTTTATTTTTTATAGGAATGACGGTAAAAAGCCCCAGGGCGGTATTATAAAAACCAAATAGAGATTTCTCCCCGGCACATCTGATAGAAAAACGTCAGAAATATACACATTGCATAAAGAGATAGATTTATAATTTTTTCCCGGTCATGGTCATTTTTATATCCATAAGAACCGGGGTTGGTTGTTGCTGTGTTTTTACATTCATTTTCATATCCATGTCGCCACTGGTCAGCATGCCTGTGGAAATTTCATAGACCGAAGTGCCATCCATGGTCCCGCTAAGATTGGAAATAGCCTCCGTAACGGTGCTGTCTGCCGAACTTATTTTCGCCGCCACTTTAATAGTGGCTTTATTGCCGTCCACTGATTGAAGCGTATACGTATTTTCTGATTTCATCGGAATACCATTTGAATTTATATTCAAGGTTTTCGTCCATGAATCACCCTGCTTAACCGGATTATCAGGATACACCGCAAACGACTGCGATATATTTTGTTTAAAATTATTTTCGTCAAATGCCTTACCCATACTTTGCATCATCATTTGCGCATCGGGCGCATTTTCTTTTTCCGTTATTTTTTCCATCATTTCTTTCATCCCTCTTACGCTTCCAACCTGTCCTTTTTCATTCATGGTAAAAGTAAATTGCCCCCCTTTCATCGCCCCAAAAACTTTTCCCATAATCCCAGCAGGCCCTGTCGTATCGATCATGGCGCTGTCTGTATCAAAATTTATGGACATCCCACCAGCATTCACGTTCATGCCAATTCTATCAATTGTAGAATTAAGGGTTTTCCATCCGGCGCTGTCATTGGTGACTTCAAAAATATAGCCCACCTTCATTTTATTCGTCATGTGCATGGTATTTCCCATTACGTTTTGGTCCATGTTCATAGCCATGGTCATAATATAATCAAATTTTATTCCTTTATCCACGTTAAATCTTAACACAATAGCATCACCGGATGCAGGTGTGGATTTACTTCCGCCGCCATTGCAACCAATTAATGCGTTGAATAAAAAAAAGGCCAACAGAATATGGATTGTCTTGTTCATGGGTTTTTTGTGTCGAAAGTAGAAGTATTATTTGATTTGAGCAATATTGAATTTATCCCTTAATAAGGGTTTTGAGAAAGTTTTTTACTTTAATAATTCGATAAAATAATTTTTATGAAAACATTTTGCTTCACGCAGTTGGTGTGGGTTGAAAATTTTTAAAAACGAGATGACTTAATGAACACTCACGCCGGTTGAATCTCCCCCCTCTACGACTACAATCACGGGTTGGTTGTCCTGTTCAGGAATAATAATCTTTCCACTGTCTGTAGAAATCCATTTAATTTGCAGTTCTATTTTATTTTATGATAGCAGATTTTCGCTCTGACACACTCACACGACCAACTCCGGCAATGCTTAATGCAATGATGAATGCGGCAGTTGGCGATGATGTATTTGAAGAAGACCCAAGCGTTAATAAGCTGGAGAAAATGGCCGCTGAATTATTTAGTATGGAATCAGCATTATACTGCGTGAGCGGTACCATGTCAAATCAAATCGCAATCAATTGCCACACACAGGGGGGTGATGAGGTCATTTGCGAAGTGCAGTCCCATGTATATATATATGAAGGCGGCGGAATTGCATCTAATTCCGGTTCACAGGCTAGGACGCTTGTCGGTAATTATGGAAGAATAACCGCAACACAAATCGCGGCGTCTATCAATCCTGATGATGTTCACAAAGCACGAACTTCACTGGTATGCTTGGAAAATACGTCAAACCGCGGTGGAGGAAGCTGTTATGATTTTTCGGAAATAATAAAAATCAGGAAAGTTTGCGACGAGAACGAATTGAAACTTCATCTCGACGGTGCACGATTATTTAATGCGCTGGTCGCAAAAAAAGAAACGGCTTCACAGTACGGAAAAATTTTTGACAGCATCTCCGTTTGCCTGAATAAAGGCTTGGGTTGCCCCATCGGAAGCCTTCTTCTTGGGAAAAAAGATTTTGTCAAAAAAGCCAGGCGGGTGCGGAAAGTTTTTGGCGGCGGGATGCGACAGGCAGGATTTATGGCAGCATCAGGTATTTATGCATTGCAGCACCACGTTGATCGGTTAGCAGGAGATCATGAAATGGCAAAAAAAATTGCCGAAGCGTTATCAGAAAAAGAATTTACCAAATCCATAATGCCTGTTGAAACCAACATTGTTATCATGGAAACAAAGCAAGGAACTGCTGCAAAAGCAATTGCTCAAAAATTCGAGATGCTCGGCGTGCGCACCATCGCAATTTCTGCAAACCAGGTACGTTTTGTGACGCATTTGGATGTTACCGAAGAGATGATGAAAAAAACAATTGGCGTGATTAAAGATTTGTAATTTTTTGCTGCAGATGTAGAGTTCAACTGATATAAACCGGTATAAGGTTCTACCCGTAAACGTTGGGTCGTATTGTTCTTTATTTTTTTAATGCCGTTCAAAAATTCAAAAACATTATTTCCTGGATTCTTGGTATGGATAGCTCCCAGGCAGCTGAAGAGAAATATTACCCGGGAAGTTTGTCGTTTCGAACCTTGCCGGAGCGTGGTAACGGATTGTGCGGAACGCTGGTTCTGCGGGAATATAATTTCATATCACCGGCCTTCGTTATTTTTGATTAATAAAATAAAACTAATGTTTCCGAATGTATCTCCGGCTCAAACAAAATCATGGCAGCAATTAACATTTCACTTCAACGAGGTGATGAAGAATGCCCGGATGACAGATATGTTTCAGTCCGAAGCAGATCGCTTTGGCAATTTTTCTTTGCAGTTTGATGAAATCCTTTTTGATTATTCCAAAAATATCATCACGGGCGAAACATTGGGTTTGTTGCAACAACTCGCCGACGAATGCAAACTAAAAGAAGCGATCGAAGCAATGTTCTCCGGAGAAAAAATAAACAAAACAGAAAACCGCTCCGTTCTGCATACGGCACTGCGCAATTTTTCGGGTACCCCGATCTTCACTGATGGCAAAGATGTGATGCCTGAGGTAATGGGCGTGCTTAATCACATGAAGACTTTTTGTGCAAAAATTCACAGTGGCGAATGGAAAGGGTATGACGGAAAAAAAATTAGATTCATTGTAAACATAGGCATCGGCGGAAGTGACCTGGGGCCATCAATGGTTACTGAAGCACTTAAACCCTATTGGATCAGCGGCATACAAACTTATTTTGTTTCGAATGTTGATGGAACGCATATCGCAGAAACACTGAAGAAAATTACGCCAGCCGAAACGGTTTTTCTTATCGCCTCAAAAACATTTACGACGCAGGAAACCATGACCAATGCGCAAACTGCGCGGGATTGGTTTTTGAGATCGGCAAAAGATGAAAATAATATTGCAAAACATTTTGTTGCGCTTTCCACGAACGAAAAAGAAGTAACGAAATTTGGAATTGATAAAGAAAATATGTTTGAGTTCTGGGATTGGGTAGGCGGACGATATTCATTATGGAGCGCGATCGGATTATCGATTGCATTGACCATTGGCTATGATAATTTTGAACTGTTGCTGAAAGGTGCGCACGAGTCAGATAAGCATTTTCAAAAAACTCCGTTTGACAAGAATATTCCGGTCGTCATGGCCTTAATAGGTTTGTGGTACACTAATTTTTTCGGTTCACAAACCGAAGCCATTCTGCCTTATGACCAGTACATGCATTTGTTCGCCACATATTTTCAGCAGGGAAATATGGAAAGCAACGGGAAAAGTACGGACAGAAATGGAGCCCGAGTTAACTATTCAACCGGCCCGGTGATTTGGGGGGAAGCCGGCACCAACGGCCAGCACGCCTTTTATCAGCTTATTCACCAGGGAACAATATTAATTCCTTGTGATTTTATCGCACCGGCAATAAGTCATAATCCCATCGGCGATCATCATGTAAAATTGCTTTCCAATTTTTTTGCGCAAACAGAAGCGCTGATGAACGGAAAAACAAGAAAAGAGCTGATCCAAGAGGGAGTAGAGCCGGAATT
Organism: Puia sp.; assembly: GCA_035308805.1. Classification (GTDB taxonomy): domain Bacteria; phylum Bacteroidota; class Bacteroidia; order Chitinophagales; family Chitinophagaceae; genus Puia. Next base: position 6,334 of record DATGFZ010000234.1, read on the forward strand.
GATTCCCTACCGGTCTTTTTCCGGCAACAGACCAACCAATTCATTCTTAATAAAAGAAATTACACCGTTCACTTTGGGAAAACTGATAGCCTTATATGAACACAAGATTTTTGTTCAGGGCGTTGTCTGGAATATCTACACATTCGATCAATGGGGGGTTGAACTCGGAAAACAACTTGCCAATAAGATTTTACCTGAGTTGGAGCATGAAAATCAAATTCAATCACACGATTCTTCCACAAATGGATTGATCAATGCGTATAAGAAAATGCGATGATCATGTTAAGTCAGAGACTCATTTATTAAAGGGGTTAGGCCTGAGACTTCGAAAAGGAAATGTAAAAAAAATAAAACCTTGTATTCCTGCAAATGGATTAACCTGTTCCGTTGCTTTATACCGGTTGCATCGCCAATTCAAGACCTGCATTCGCAGCATGGTTAATTTGAGAAATGGAATACGATAACTTCAACAAAAGAATTGCCGGAATGGCTATTCCCGCCTTGACAACCAGGAAGATCCTACTTCCAAAATTTTCGTTTTATCGTGTAAATTCTTCCCCTTTCATCATTAAATAAAAAAGCTATGAAATGGTCTTCATTCTTGCCTCGTCTATTTTCAGGACTTGCGAATGGGCCAAAATCTCAATGATTCTTTACTTAACTTATTGTGGAACAAATCATTGTCAGTCTACGTATTTGCAAAAATCTCAGCACATCATGCCTTTCGGAATTTGGATGCTTTCCGGTCAAAAACGATTAGGAAACAGTAAAGCAAGAACTGATGGGGATAAAAACGCCAAGTTTCTTTAATACACCACCAGGGGTCTGTTTATATACTTATCTGAAGATGTGATGGACTGTCTTGTTCCCAATTTGGAAAAAGCGGAAAGCATGCCCTCCGCAAACTCATCGCTTTTCAAAACAGGTAGAATGCCCAATGCATTCCAGGCAAAAAACGCTCCTTGGCCCTGCAAATAAAAAGGCGATGTAGAAACACCGCCCGTCTAAGGATTGCTTGCCAAAAAAAACACTTGCTGGCATTTAAAGGTGGATTCGAACCATCTTAAAAGGTCTTGCGAACCGCTATATTCCCCATCGGGACCAATAAATTTTGCACTGCAAGATTAGCATATCATGATTAGTCTACCAAATTTATAGACTAATAATAATTTATGCGACGTTATTTTTATAAAATAGTTGACAGCAAACCGATAACAGCTTATATAATTTTATGATACTCAATGCAACTTTTAGTTTAAAGCGTGGCCGATTTTTTATTAACATCTGTTAGAAAAAAAAGTCATTGCTGAAATAAAACCAATGTTTTGGCGTTGTAAATACATATCATAATTATACTTTTGCGCTTGTAAAGATCACCCTATGAAACGTCACCCTCATTACACAAAAAGAAATAACGTGAACAACACGCAAAGCCGCTTTTTCGCGATCAATTCCATTTTATTGTTTTCATTTGCTTATTGCCTCATCGCTGCGTTAAGCAGTTGTGGAAGTGCATATTCGGAAAATGAGAAAAAGCCAAGTCACGCAAAAGATTCTGTCAAAGGTTCTTCCCCCAAAAATATAATCGCAAGTGTTCCAACGGCACTGGATACCCTGCTATTCAATCAAAAACTGATTAAAATAACCAACGGCGATTCATCCGGAAGATGGCCCGTAAAAGCAGTTTATCCAAATGCGGGTGCCATTCTTCCATTCAAGAGAATTGTTGCGTACTATGGAAATCTTTATTCAAGGCAAATGGGCGCGCTCGGCGCTTTTCCTCCAAATGAAATGTTGGAGAAATTACAGGGCGAAGTAAAGAAATGGCAGACGGCTGACACGACAATGGAAGTGGAGCCAGCGTTGCATTATATAGCCGTAACCGCACAAGGAAGTCCGGGAAGAGACGGTAAGTACAAGCTGCGCATGCCTTTCAAGCAGATCGATACCGTGTTAAGTTTGGCTGCCAGAATCAATGCGATCGTTTTTTTAGACGTTCAGGTTGGGAAAAGCAATGTAGAAACGGAAATTCCACTGCTTGAAAAATATTTGAAAATGCCTCAGGTTCATTTGGGAATTGACCCGGAGTTTTCTATGAAAACGGACAAAAAACCCGGAACGGTAATTGGTACCATGGATGCAGTCGATGTCAATTTTGTTTCTAATTATTTAGCAAAGCTTGTTAAAGAAAATAACCTTCCGCCGAAAATACTGGTGGTTCATCGTTTCACCCACGCGATGGTTACAAACTATAAAAAAATCGAAACGCGCCCCGAAGTCCAAATTGTTATGGATATGGACGGGTGGGGAGCGCAGTCCAGAAAATTAACAACCTATAGAGAATTTATTTATAAAGAGCCGGTTCAGTTCACGGGATTCAAACTGTTTTATAAAAATGATTTCCGCGAAAAAAACAGCCGAATGCTGACTCCTCAGGAAGTATTGAAACTCAAACCACAGCCGGTCTATATTCAATATCAATAACAAGCAGGGGTGCGGCAAAACGCCTATATGGAATTTACTGTAAATTATTTTTTACATTACTGCCAAAATAATTGTCTAAGGATATCGGTCCTCCCCCTTCTATCAAAAATAAGAATAGCAATACAAGAATAATAAAAGCAAACAGCAATTCAGAACCGGGCCCGAACATTTTTTCTTTTGCTATAATAAAAACTACGGCACCAATAAGAATGGGGATTTGCAAGATAACGGCAACACGCGTAAACAACCCGATGATAATCAGAAAACCACCCAACAGGTGAGCCCAGGTTATCAAAATAGGAAGCCAGTTTACACCTTTTGAAATGACCGCATCGCTGCTGATCAACTCCTGGAGTGTGACGGCATTCATCATAAAGAAGATACCTTTTACAAAAAGGCAAATGCCCAGCGCCACGCGAAGCACAACAAACCAACGCGGGTGATGGGTGATGCTCCAATGCTTAATTTGTTGTAGCGTACCCATAATTTATGTTTTAAAGAGCGAAAGTTTACCGTAAAGTTAGGATGATTTAATAGCGGAAAGCAAATTCTTCTTTAGAATTTTCCTAAAAAATGGCAGCCATAATTTAAAATGAATGATCAAAAACCTCCGGTGTGTAAAAATTTCCTGATAATTATGTAGCCAATTATACACAGCAGTAAAACCAAGCTTATCGCGAAATATATCCATGGATATTCCTTGAATTTTCTTTTCTGCTGATGTTGTTTTTTTTGTGCTAACTGGTTTTGCAGGTTTTTATTGAGTTGTTCAACATAAGTCTGAAGATTTTTTTTATTTTTTAAATGCTCCAATCCTTCAACGGCGTCATTGACCATATCATGGTCACTCATCCATTTTTCAACTTCATGTTTTTCTATGTCTGAAAGATTTCCATTAACATAATCAATCAGTTTCTGATTGTTTATTTTGTCGTTGTTGTTGGATAATATGTCAAGCAATTCATTACTCATGCTTCAATTTTTTCTCCAGAATTAGTTTTAGGTTTCTTTTCCCGTTTTGAATGTGACTTTTCACCTGCATTAAAGTGAAACCTGTTCTGTCGGCAATTTCATGATAAGATCTTTTTTCAAGAAAGAACAAAGTTATGCACTGTTTCTGTTCTTTTTTTAATTCCAGCAAGGCTTCGTGAATAGAGTCAAAAGTCAATTCATTTTCAAAATACGTATATTCATTAACATTAGTGTCCGAAAAAAGCAATTTTTCATTGGCCTCAATGGTGACATTTTCGTGTCTTTTGCGCAAAGTCATCAGGCAGTGATTTTTCGCGATCATATATATCCATGATTTGAAATAATTCACTTTGTATTTTTCAATCTCCACGATTACTTTGTAAAAGATTTGCTGAACGGCATCTTTGGCTTCTTCTTCGTTTTTTAAATATTTCATGCACACACCGAAAAGCAACAATGTATAGCGTTCCAACAAAATGCCTATCCACTTATTATTATGGTCTGTGTAGAAATTATCAAGTAACTGTTGGTCGCTGATATGTTTAAGCAGGTTGGCGTTCACTACAGGAAAATAGAAAATCTTTTTGCTCTTCGCTGCATGGATCCCTAACTTTCACAATTCCTTACATATCAATTAACGATTCGATAATATTTATAAAACTGCCCAAACTCAAAAAGTGTACATTTTTTTGATGTAATGCCCAAAAATCATGAATAACCACAAAAATACCCTTCCGGCGAAGTAGTCCTCAACCGGAACATAAAGCTGAATGAAATGATAAACGAA
>DATGFZ010000235.1:0-4882 GCA_035308805.1 Puia sp.
TGTCATGGCCCAGTGTTTCGCATCATCTTGCCTTGTTAAAAAGAGCGGGACTGGTGGTTTCAATAAAAGAAGGACAATTCGTATACTATTCCATTAACACGACGGTGATGGATGAAATGCTCAAATGGTTGCTGCAACTCAAATCGAAAAAAAAATAGCTTATGAAAAAAAATATTTTTTTTACACTCTTTGTCTTCGTCATTGCCTTAGTTCCTGTTTTTTATTTAGCAGCGGTTTATGATGCTTTACCCCAAACAATCCCGACACATTTCGGATTCAGCGGCAAGCCAGACAGCTTTGGCAACAAAAATATCTTATGGACCACAGCGTCAATATTGCCATTCGTGTCGATCGGCATTTATTTTCTTCTCCGGAACATATACCGCATCGACCCGAAAAAAACCGCCAAAATTTCGCCGGAAATATTTGAGAAGATCGGGATGGCAATTGTTTTATTATTTGCCATACTCGGCATCTCTATCATATATGCCAGCGCACATGGAACTTTTAGTGTTCGGTTATTGCTTCCCATCATGGGTTTATTTTTTGTGTATATGGGAAACATGATGCATTCCATCAAACCAAATTATTTCGTTGGGATCAGGCTCCCATGGACCCTTGAAGATCCGGCCAATTGGCGCGCTACACATCAATTGAGCGGCAAATTGTGGTTTGTTGTCGGCATCATCATTACCATCGGTACGTTGCTGCTTCCGGAAAAAATGGCATTGATATTTTTTTTCTGCCTTACCGGTGTACTCGTGTTTATTCCCATTGTTTATTCATACCGGTTTTTTAAAAATCATACTCAGCAATCATGAAAAAGAATATTTGGTTATGCATATTTTGTTTTGTTGCGACATTGTTATCCGCTCAGAATAATGCAGGCTCAAAAAAAAATCGCCCGCAGACGCCCCAGGCGCCCTTTGACTACCGGGTGGATAGTGTCGAATATGACAATGCGGATAAAACCATTCATCTCGGTGCAACATTCACGTATCCGAAAACCGGGAAATCTTTTGTTACTGCAGTCATGATAACCGGCAGCGGTTTGCAGGATAGAGATGAAACCATATTTGATCACAAACCTTTTGCCGTGATCGCAGATTACCTTACCAGGAATGGATTCGCCGTGTTGCGTGTTGATGATAGAAATATGGGGAAATCAAAAGGAGATATTAAAAATGTTACCAGTTTGGATTTTGCCGATGACGTGATGACAAGTATATCCTACCTGCTCCACCGCAAAGAAGTGGATAAAAACAAGATCGGCGTAATTGGCCACAGTGAAGGAGGTTTTATTTCCCCGATCATCTATACCAAATGGCCTAAGCTTGCATTCATTATTTCATTGGCAGGGACGGGCGTTTCAGGAGCGGAAATTCTTTTGAGACAACAAACTGATCCTGTGAAAAACCTGGTTGATTCAGCGAGTTTCCATGCTTTTTACCTATTGACACAAAAAACGTTGCAGGTTATTCACGATAATTCCGATAAACCGGATTCCATTGTTCTTAACATGATAAAAAAAAGTTACGTGAATTGGAAATCATCACAGCCGGATACCGTTTTAATTACGCTTCATGCAAATGTTGCCACGCCGGAAATGTATGCCAGACAAATTTCACCGGAATTACAGTCCTGGTTAAAATATTTTATTGCCACAGATCCGGATCAATTCTGGCAAATGGTAAAATGTCCGGTGCTGGCCTTAAATGGTGAAAAGGATATCCAGGTGTATGCAAATCAAAATATTCCGGCTATCGCCGCTTCATTACAAAAGGCCGGGGATAAGCATGTCACGACAAAAATTTTTCCGGGGCTGAATCATCTTTTTCAACATTGCACAAAATGCACGGTTGCCGAATACAAAGAACTGGACGAAACCTTTTCGCCGGAAGTATTGCAGGTGATGGGAGATTGGCTCAAAAAAAATATTAACTGACCTTCCTTGCTGCGCATTTCAGGCTTGCCGCCAGGTCAACCATGCTCACTTCCCGTACTTTTGCCATATGAATTACCTCGCGCATGCTTATTTATCATTCAATGAACCGGGGATTATTACGGGAAATATGATAAGCGATTTTGTAAAAGGGAAAAAGAAATTTGACTACCCCGACCTGATCAGGAAAGGAATAACCCTTCACCGTTCCATTGATGAATTTACGGACTACCACCCTGTTACTAAAGAAGCAAAACTTTTTTTCAAGGCGGATTACAGGCTTTACAGCGGGGCATTTGTTGACATTGTCTATGATCATTTTTTAGCCACTGATCTCCATGAGTTCACCGAACAAACGCTGAAGACCTTCTCGCACCGGACTTACCAATTATTACGCGGGGATGAGAAATTTTTTCCTGCACATTTTAACCGGATATTCTATTATATGCAACAAGATAACTGGTTATTCAATTACCGGTTTAACCAAAGCATTTATAAAAGCTTTGGCGGTTTGGTAAGACGGGCATTGTACATGCAGGAGCACCAGACTGCATACCACATTTTTGAAAACAATTATGCCGAACTAAAAACCTGTTATCAGCATTTCTTTCCCTCACTCAAGGTTTTCGCATTGGAAAGGCTTCAACAACTTCTTCGTCAATAATATTTATTATTTTACATCATGTGCGGAATAGCGGGCGTCATATCAAAAAATACCTCATTGATCAGTGAAGTCATTTTAAAAAAAATGACCGATGCCATTGCACACCGAGGTCCGGACGGCGAAGCGTTTTGGGTAAATCCAAATAAATATGTTGGTTTTGGCCACCGCAGGCTTGCTGTAATTGACCTCACTGACGCAGCTGCCCAACCGATGTCCTACCTTGGTCGTTACTCCATTATCCACAATGGGGAAATATATAACTACATCGAATTAAAGGATGAGCTCTTAAAAAAAGGCTATGCATTCCAATCCCGGTCAGATACGGAAGTTATCCTGGCTGCTTATGATCATTATAAAGAGACATGTCTGCAATATTTTGACGGCATGTTTGCTTTCGCCATCTGGGATGAAAAGGAAAATACACTGTTTTGTGCCCGGGATCGATTTGGAGAAAAGCCCTTTTATTATTTTTTTAATGATGATAAATTTCTTTTTGGTTCCGAAGCAAAGGCAATATGGGCAGGTGGCGTCGAGAAGAAAACCAATTATCCTCTATTGCTGAATTATCTTGTTCTTGGTCAGGCCCAGACCGCAGCTGACAATACCATAACTTTTTTCCAGGAAATATTTTCGCTGCCAGCAGCACATTACCTGAAGTTTAACCTCGTTGATTTTTCATTTACCGTAAACCGTTATTGGGATTGTGATAAAGAATCCAAAATCACCATCAGCGAAAAAGAAGCTGTGGAAAAATTCAACGAGCTCTTCACGCTTTCTGTAAAAAGAAGACTGAGAAGCGATGTGTCGCTGGGAACCTCATTAAGCGGCGGACTGGATAGTTCATCCATCATTTCGACAATCCATAATATGCGGGGTGCAAATTCGCTTCAAACATTTTCTGCCGTGTTTCCCGGCTTTGAAAAAGATGAATCAGCCTACATTCAATCAGTAACCCAAAAATTTGATCTGAAGAATCATTCAGTCATCCCCACTGCAGAAGATCTGGTACAAGACATTGACAGGTTGTGTTACCACCAGGAAATTCCCTTTACATCGGCGAGCATTTTTGCGCAATACAAAGTCTTTGAATTGGCCAAAAGGCAACAGGTAAAGGTATTGTTGGATGGACAGGGTGCAGATGAAACACTTGCGGGCTACTATAAATATATCCATTGGTACCTGCAGGAATTAATGTCGTCAAGATCTTTTACATTCTTCTCCGAAAAACGCGCTTTAAGAAAAAATAAAATTTCTTTCCACTGGAATCTGAAAAATAACATCGCTGCGTGGTTTCCTGCTCAGGCAACTTACCAGTTAGAGAAAAGAGAGACAAAAAAATTATCACAATTCACTGACATCAGTGATGAGTTTAGGAATGAATATCTCGATAAACAATCTATTTACAAGCCGATAGTGATTAAGCTGAACGATATCCTGTATTTCAACACCTGCCAATCCGGGCTGGAAGAATTGCTGCGGTATGCGGACAGAAACTCAATGGCACATGGCAGAGAAGTGCGTTTGCCTTTTTTGAACCATGAACTTGTTCAGTTTATCTTTTCACTTCCTTCCCGATACAAGATCCACAATGGTTATACAAAATGGTTGCTTCGGGAAAGCATGAAAACATGTCTGCCTGGTTCAATTGTGTGGCGAAAAGAAAAAATCGGTTTTGAACCTCCACAGAAAAAATGGATGGAAAATCCTTTAGTGGAGGAGTACATTCGCGGAGCGAAAACACAACTGATTAAAGAAGGCGTCTTAAAAAAATCTGCTTTACATAAAAAAATTCAGCCGCAGCATGCTTTTGCGGCTGAAAACTTTGACTGGCGTTACCTGGTGGCCTCAACATGCATCAATAATTAATTAAGGTTTTTGAAATTCATCTTTTACGCTCAATTCACCATTTACATCCGATCTCAGGATTGTCCAGCCTTTGTCGTCCTGCAATTGAATTAAATAAGCCATTCCTTCCGGAATTGAAATCTCTGTAACCACATCAATGTTTTTGTTAGGATATTCTTTTTTCACTTTGCACAAAATATTCAAAGGCAAATGCTGCGCATCGTAGTAACGAAGCGAACTCAGCATGTTCCCGTTTTTGTCATATTCTGCCCTCACGACAATACTATTCTGAGAAAAACTGACAAAGAAATGATCTGCATATTGAGACCATTGCACATTAGAGGCATTACTAAAAACAGCATTGAAAGACTTCAATACTTTTTCATTTACCCTGGCATTGTCATCAGCAGGCGCTGCACTTACATAAAAAC
>DATGFZ010000236.1:0-2467 GCA_035308805.1 Puia sp.
GTTTGCAGTTGCTGGAGCCATTCAAGGTTTGGGAAGGAACAGACCTGAAGGGGCTGAGACTGCTCATCAAAGCAAAAGGGAAATGTACAACGGATCATATTTCAATGGCCGGACCCTGGTTGAAATTCCGCGGACATTTGGATAATATTTCAAACAACATGCTTATTGGTGCAATTAATTTTTTCAACGACAAAACAGATACTGTAAAAAATGAATTGACCGGTCAGTACGGGACTGTTCCAAAAACAGCAAGAGCCTATAAAGCCGCAAATGTGGGAAGCATCGTAGTTGGTGATGAGAATTATGGCGAAGGTTCTTCCCGCGAGCATGCGGCGATGGAACCGCGTCACCTCGGCGTTCGCGCCATTGTGGTTAGAAGTTTTGCCCGCATTCACGAAACGAATTTAAAAAAACAGGGAATGCTCGCACTCACTTTTGCAGGCAAAGAAGATTATGATAAAGTACAGGAAGATGACACGATCGATATCGTTGGATTGACTTCTTTCGCCGAAGGGAAACCATTAACCCTTGTATTGCACCACAAGGATGGATCGGTTGATAATATAACGGTGAACCATACCTACAACGAGCAGCAGATAGAATGGTTCAAGTCCGGCGGAGCGTTGAATGTGATAAGAAAACAATCTGCGAAATAATGTTTAAGTAAGACCGTAAACTTTTAAGGGAGACCTCTGCTGCTGCCTGCGGCTTTGATGGTGAATGGCTGCATGGCATCCTGATAAGCTCCCCTCATGCCTGCCCCGGCTCAGCAGATGCGTTTCACCTGTATAAAATATCCGCACATCATTAACGGCACAGGAAAATTTTTCCCGCTTTTGGTTTTGATGTTATTGGCGCATTATCGCAACACATCGAATTCATGCAGTTAAATTTTACATTAAAGTGGCCCGGGGTGGTTAACAGCATCCGGTTTAACAAAAACTTATTGTCTGGCAAAGGGTAATTAATCTTTTGCTAATTGTACTTTCGTTTTTTATTCTTGTCCCTGAAATCTTTGGTCTATGAACAATTGTCTTAAAATTTTATTACCTCTTTTTTTTGTGAATGTTTGTGTCGGGCAGAAAGATAATTCAACAGCTGCCAGACCGCCGGCCGTGATCGCTTACTTTGCCGGGCGGCCGACAATGATAGACAGTTTCGCGGTAAACAATTTGTCTCACCTTATTTTCAGTTTCTGTCATTTACGCGGAGATGAATTAAGTGTTAGCAGAATGCCGGACACATTGGTCATCAGGAACATGGTTGCGTTGAAAGAAAAAAATCCAAACCTGAAGATCATATTATCTCTCGGGGGATGGGGAGGTTGTAAAACATGCTCCGAAGTCTTTTCAACAAAAAAAGGAAGGCGAAAATTTGTACACTCTGTAAAACATCTCACACGATATTTTCATACCGACGGACTTGATCTTGACTGGGAATACCCCGCCCTGGTGAATATCCCGGGCTTTCCTTATATGCCGGCGGACAGGGATAATTTCACTGCTCTGGTAAAAAAACTGCGTAAAAAGATGGGCGCTGATTTTGAGATCAGCTTTGCAGCGGGGGGATACACGGATTATATCAACCACTCCATTGACTGGAAAAAGGTGATGCACTATGTGGATATAGTCAATTTGATGACTTACGATCTGGTTGGCGGCGATGATACGGTGACGGGGCATCATACTTCCTTATATTCTACGCCATCGCAATTGGAATCAACAGATCACGCAATTAAATTACTTGACTCCCTCGGAGTGCCCAGAAATAAAATGGCTATTGGCGTCGCGTTCTATGCACGCATCTTCCAGCTGAGAGATAGCCTCAATTATGGATTATATCGGCCGAGCAAATTCTTTCGTGGAATTTCTTACCGCGATTATAATAAAGTGTTATCGGCAGACAGCGGTTATGTTTATCGCTGGGATTCTGTTGCCCAGGCCCCTTACATGTATAACGAATCAAAAAGATTGTTTGCAACTTTTGATGATACCTCTTCCATCCGCATGAAAACAAAATATGCTATCGATAATAAATTGTACGGCATCATGTTTTGGCAACTGGCGGATGACAGCTACAGCAATGGTTTGCTGGATATTATTGTGAATACCAATAAAGAATATTTTCGAAAGAATAAATGAAAATGGATGTTGAACTGAATACTTATATTCGATAAACCATAAAATCTATGAAATCGATTTTATTTTCCATATTCAGTGTTTCATTATTTTTTATTTCCTGCTCCACGTCAAAAAAAGCTACAGGCTTTCGATTACCTGATTCCTTGCCTGCTCTCCCGGTGAGTGAAATTGATCTGCCGGTAAGAATAAATGCCAAATCAATTTTATTTAAAGCAAATTTCTTAGTGCCGGCTCAATTCACTTCCGATGGTTGGCCAAATTATTCTCAGCCTTCCTGCGATTTCCGATACAAATATCGTTTTACACGTTCTGCATTTACAATAACC
>DATGFZ010000237.1:0-11385 GCA_035308805.1 Puia sp.
TGATGATGTCGAGATATCCATCATTATTAAAATCATCAATGATGACGCCGCCCGCCATATTTCGCGAGGTAGTCAATTGCAGATCACCGGCCATATCCACAAAAGGATTTACTTTATAGGAAGAAGTGTCCTGGTCAAGCCCGGGTATCAGCCAGGCAGCAGGTACTTTACCGGGATACTCGCCAATGGTCATATAGGCTATATTAATCAGCCACCTGGATTCGAGGTCATCGGGATTTTTTTCCAGGATGGTTGAGTACACGTCAATACTCTTTTGCGAAGCGTAAGGATCGGTGTAAATGCCTGAACCTTTAATGGGGAAAATACATGATGCCATGGAATGATTGGCGATGCAATTATTTCTTTCGCCCAATCTTAAATAAGACAGCGCAAGATATTTTGCTATATTGGCAGCAAGCTGGTCAGTATCTGTTTTCATTCTTTCGTTCATGGGTTTGAGTATTTCGATGGCGTCTTTTTCTTTCCCCAATTTTAAAAGGGTGACGGCTTTAAAATACCGCGCCACAATTATTTTATGGGCGTCTCCAAGGGAGGTTTTTAATACCGAATCGTAAAAAGCAAGTTGAGCCTCTGCACAAAAAATGTTGTCTTTATCATATATGGATTTCAATCCCGCTTGATAAAGCTGCTCCATTTTTTCTTTTGCAGTAACATTTTTCTTGTACAGATAAAACATCACGACAGGAACAATCAATACCAAAACCGGCGTGATTACCCATAAAAATTTTGACTTCATAAAATGTTATGAATTTTTGTTTAAAGAATAATGTCTGGTTGGTGTTTTTTAGATTACTTCTCCTTCAATATCGTAATCGTAGGCTTTTGTAATTTTTACCTGTACAAATTCGCCAATGGGTAATTTTTTATCTGCGTGAATGATGACTTCGTTATCTACTTCAACGGAATCAAATTCTGTCCGTCCCAGGTAACGTCCGGATTCTTTTTTATCGATTAGTGTTTTGAAAGTCCTGCCGATCTTTTCCTGGTTTTTTTCATAAGAAATTTCCTGTTGCAGCTCCATGATTTCTTCAGCCCGTTTTTGTTTTTCTTCTGCAGGCACATCATCCCTCAATGCAAATCCGCCTGTTCCCTCTTCATGAGAATACGTAAAAATCCCAACTCTGTCGAAACGATGATGCATTAAAAAATCTTTCAGTTCATCTACATCCTGCGCGGTTTCTCCGGGAAATCCCGCAATCAATGTCGTGCGCAAACAAATGCCCGGCACTTTTTCACGAATCGTTTCGATCAATTCGTCCATTGCCGATCTCGTTATTTGTCTCCGCATCGCCTTTAACATATTGTCGCTGGCATGTTGCAAAGGCATATCCAGGTAATTACAAATATTTTCGCATTCTTTCATCACATCCAAAATATCCAGCGGAAATGTTGACGGGTAAGCATAATGCAAACGAATCCATTCCAATCCTTCGATATCGCTGAGACGTCTTAATAGTGCGGGCAACATTCTCTTTTTATAAATATCCAAGCCGTAATAGGTAAGCTCCTGGGCTATAAGCATAACTTCCTTCACCCCGATGCTCACCAATCGCTCCGTTTCTCTGACCAATTCTTCAATCGGTTTGCTGACATGATTACCCCGCATTAAGGGAATGGCGCAAAACGCACAGGTGCGGTTACAGCCCTCAGAAATTTTTAAATAAGCATAATGTTTTGGCGTGGCCAATAATCTTTCGCCAATTAATTCTGATTTATAATCTGCTTCAAATTGTTTTAGCATCAATGGTAATTCCATTGTGCCGAACCATGCATCGACCTCCGGAATCTCTCTTTCCAGGTCATCTCTATATCGTTGGCTCAGGCAACCCGTCACGTATACCTTATCCAGCTTGCCTTTCTTTTTTAATTCGACCTGTTGAATAATGGTATTGACGGATTCTTCTTTTGCTTTGTCAATAAATCCGCAAGTATTAACCACAACAATGTTGTGATCATTTTTTTTGTTTTCATGCACCACATCAATATCATTCGCATGTAATTGCCCGCTCAGCACCTCACTGTCAACCATATTTTTACTACACCCCAGCGTAATGATATTGACCTTATTTTTCTTTAACGATCTTGATTTCATAAATGAGTTCGCAAAGGTAGGTGTTATGTTGCAAGTTGCTGGTAATTGGCAACAATTCACCCAGTGACCAACAAAGAATAAGGCACTCATTTGATGGAAAAAAATTAACATTCGGCAGATTTATAAAGTTGGCCCCGTCAATATGATTCTGAAAGCCGCACGCATGGTGCATCGATCATCGCCTTTTGTTAATGAACGGTTTTCCTGCGGCTTTTCCATGCGTTGCCTATACTAATGTGTGCAATAAAGCGTTCACTATCCAACCACAATATCCTTAAACCATGACTAGCCAAATACCCAATTTCATCCCCTTAGAGTGCATTTATTTTCGGCCGCACCAACGCGTGTTGATAAGTTTCGTATTCTCTAAACAATGACCACCCTTAAATTGCTCCAGAATGAAGACTTTTTACCTCACGCTGCTTTGTTTCTTATTGGTTATTAAGGGGGTTGCGCAAACTCCTCCCGGACCTGTTCGATTCAAGAATGGAAATTTCTTTGGCAATAAAAATGTGCAAAATGGTAAGCTGACAAAAGACATTTTTAAGAATGTCCATTATCATAAAAATTATTTTGCGCTGATTCAGTTTGACAAAATTCCGGGGACTGATGAAAAAAAAGAACTCGCCAATCGTGGCGTCGTATTGTTTGATTACATTCCACGGAATGCTTACATGTCCGAAATCCAGGACAACATTAATTTTTCTGAATTAAAAAAGTATAACATTAGCGGGGTATATCCTGTTGATAAAAAATATAAAATCTCCTCAAGGTTATTGTCAGGTCTCCCTGCACAACATGCGGTTCCCGGAACTGTAATTGCCGTGAGTTTTTATGGATCTACTCCAAAACAGGATGTCATAAAAGAACTTACCCAAAAAGGCGTGCAAATTCTCCAAACAAAAATTCAACCCAGCCACGTGGTATTTGTCAATGCCTCCCTGGCGGTTATTCAAAAAATTGCAATGCTTCCTTTCGTAACCTATATAAACGATCAGCAATTAAAAGATGTTCCCCTTAATTACAACAACCACGCTGCGTACAGCATTGATGCACTGAACACTACCGCAGGCAGAAATTTACGAGGAACTAATGTTACCATTGGCGTTGGCGATGACGCTGACCCTTCCACCCATATTGATTTTACAGGCAGGCTATATGTGCGCACCCCGGCTTCACCGAATGATCATGGAACGCATACGACAGGCACGGCTGCAGGCGGTGGCATTCTTAATCCGATGTACGCAGGGATGGCGCCCATGGCAACCATCGTGAGCCAATACTTCAGTGATATACTGGTGAACGCGCCTACCTATATCGGTGATTTTGGAATGGTGCTCACCAACAATTCTTATTATTCAGGTCTTAGCGGATGCGCTGGTGAAGGGGAATACGATCCGTTAAGTAATTATGTGGATGACCAACTGGATCAATATGCTTCCATGTTGCACGTTTTTGCATCTGGTAATGATGGCAGCTCAAACTGCACGCCCTACAGCGGTTCATTTGCAACCATTAAATCAGGGTTTCAATGCGGCAAAAACATTTTGGACGTAGGTGCCGATGATAACATGACACATGTGGTAGCAGGATTTTCAAGCAGCGGTCCTGTTAATGACGGAAGATTAAAGCCGGAAATCGTTGCCGGTGGCGTAAACGTATTATCCACTTTCCCCTATAATAGTTACTGGACAGACAATGGAACCAGCATGGCTGCGCCCACGGTTACCGGAGCCCTTGCCTTACTTTATCAGCGGTACAGGCAATTGAACGGAGGTATAAATCCTTCCGGAGCCTTGGTAAAGGCGATTGTTTGTAACAGTGCTGACGATGAAGGGAATCCAGGGCCGGATTATCAATATGGATTTGGAAAATTAAATGCCAGAACTGCTGTTGAAGCCATTGAGAACAATCATTTTTTCACGGGATCAATAAATAATTCGGGTACTGCAAATTTTACTATTCCAGGCGTGCCCGCAGGAGCCTATCAAATAAAAATAATGTTATACTGGTCAGATCCTGCAGCCGCTCCCTATTCCACAACCGCATTGGTTAATAATCTTGACTTAACGGTAACGTCGCCGGATGCCATCCTTCACCACCCGTTGATATTGAATGCCGATCCGTCCTTTGTAAACAATAATGCGACAGAAGGAATTGATTCCATAAACAATGTTGAACAGGTAGTGATTAATAATCCTGCGGCAGGAAGTTTTACTGTTACTGTAAATGGTACCAGTGTCCCTGTAGGTCCGCAAAATTTTGTGATCGCTTATCAAATAATAAATCCATCGGTGACCGTAGAATACCCGTTCGGCAGTGAGACATGGGTTCCCGGACAAACAGAAAATATAAGATGGAGCGCTTACGGCGGAAGCGGAAATGGATTTACCCTGGAGTATTCTGCCGATAACGGTTCAACATGGGCAACCATCTCCAACAGCATTCCTGACGGAACCTTTTCTTATGCCTGGACCGTTCCGAATGCTGCAACAAATAAGGGATTGATTCGCGTCACCAGAAACGTCGCCGGTTACAACGATGTGAGCGATTATGATTTTACTGTTTTGGGTCAGCCGACACTTTCTGTGACTGATTCCTGCCAGGGTTATGCCGGTCTTTCCTGGAATAGCATTGCATCGGCCACTCAATATGAAATAATGGAATTGATCGGAGACAGCATGCAAAGTATAGCAACCACCCCGGATACGAATTTTCTTGTTCAGGGACTGAATAGAGACAGCAGTTATTGGTTTTCCGTTCGTGCAGATTATAATGGCTCGCCGGGAAGACGGGCAATCGCTGTAAATGTCGTACCTGCAGGAAATAATACCTGCGCACTCAATAATGATTTTTCTGTGGATTCATTGATCGCGCCCCTAACCGGAAGGATGTTTACTTCTACCCAACCCAGCAGTGCTTCAACAATAACCATTGAATTAAAGAATTTGGGAAATATTGCCTCCACGGGCTCCATTCCGGTTTCTTATCAGGTTAACGGAGGTGGCATAGTCACAGAAAACGTTTCCTCAACCATTGCAGCGCATAACGTCAGCAATTATTCCTTTGCAACCCCTTTTGATTTCTCCGCTGCCGGTACATACACGGTAAAAGCCTGGGTGAGTTATCCCGCTGATACCTTGCATGCAAACGATACGCTGACTGCCGTTGTCAAAAATTTACAAAACGACCCGCTCACGCTCAACCCATCATTTACCGAAGGGTTTGAAAGTGCAGCGATCGCCACATACACCTCGGCCACTTCAGGATTTATTGGTTTGGATCGATGCGATTTCTCCAACAGCAATTCCAATGGAAGAGCCAGGACATTTATCAATACTGGTTTTGCCAGAACCGGCGATCGTTCCGCAATTTTGGATGCGATCCAAAATAATGGTTCATCAACTGCTGACAGCCTGATCACAACCTTTAATTTATCGAATTATACGGCGAGCGATCAGATCTGGTTAAATTTTTATGTGAGAAACCAGGGCATCGATTTTTCACTTCCCGGAAACCAGGTTTGGATTCGCGGCAATGATCAATCTGCGTGGATTCCGGTATATACATTGCCCATCGATCCGGCAACCATCGGGGTTTATACAGCTTCTCCAAGTATTGACGTGAGCGGAGCCTTAGCCGGTGCAAGTCCCGTTCAAACGATCAGCAGCAGTTTTCAGGTAAAATTTGGTGAAGAAGGGTATACATCTGCCAATTCAATCATCACTGACGGCGATGTTGACGATGGCTATTCATTTGATGACATTACGATTACCAGGGCAGCTAACGACGTTGGACTAATCGCTTTGATAAGTCCTTCATTAAAAAATTTCTGTAATTTTTCCAATGCTGAAATGATCCAGGTGAAAGTAAAGAATTATAGCTCCTCCGCACTGACAAATATTCCCGTTTCTTATAGTATAAACGGAGCTGCTCCGGTAACAGAAAATATTCCATCACTCGCCGCAAAAGATTCGGTGATTTATACCTTTACCAACACCGCAAATTTATCTGCCTATCAAAATTATAATTTGAGTCTGTGGGTGAGTTATCCCGGAGATACCTATCATGCCAATGACAGTTTGCTCAATATTGATTTCAACACAACCCCTTTAGTCAGTACTTATCCTTATCTCGAAGGATTTGAAAACAATAATGGATATTGGTACACTGGCGGAATCAACAGCAGCTGGCAATGGGGCGCACCACAAAAAACAATTATCAATAAGGCTGCGAACGGAAACAATGCGTGGGTGACGAATCTCACTGGGAATTATAATGATTTTGAACAATCTTATTTGTATTCTCCCTGTTTTGACCTGAGCAGTCTTGCCAAGCCCGTTTTATCATTCAGTCATATTTTTCAGACGGAAGATGATTGTGATTGCGATTATCATTGGGTTGAGTACAGCACTGATGATTCGACATGGAATAAATTAGGTGTTGCCGGAAATGGGACCAACTGGTATGATGATGCTACCAATCAAAGCTGGCAAAAATCGTATACGAAATGGCATGTGTCAAGTTATGATGTGCCGACAACGGCAACCAAAGTGCGTTTCAGAATTGTTATGAGCAGTGATCCTGCTACCAATTTTGAGGGCGTCGGCATCGATGATGTACATGTTTTTGATAAAGCTTCGGTATACAGCGGTGCAAACACGGATGCAGGCATTACCCAAAATGTGAGCGGAATCAACTGGGTGGATTTTGGAGTTGGAAATAATCTAATCGCTTCCATTAATCCGAACGGACAAAATCTTGGGAGCACCACACTGAAAGTGTTCATCAATCACTCCGGAATTCGCCATACGTTCAGTCAATATTATTTAGACCGGAATATTGTGGTGCAGCCAACCACGCAACCAACAGACAGTGTTTCGGTAAGGTTTTATTTTCTTGATTCAGAGGCAGACAGTTTAATAAATGCAACAGGTTGTCCGTCCTGCAGTACAATTACCGATGCTTATGAAGCGGGCGTAACACAATACAGTAATGACCCATCGCATGAAGACAGTACCTTAAACGACAATATATCCGGAACGTACCGTTTTATCCTTCCGCGCCAGCAAGTGAATATTATCCCGAATGATAACGGCTATTATGCAGAATATAAAGTTGCCGGATTTTCAGAATTCTGGATAAACAATGGCGGTGCAACCAATGATCAGCCCTTACCGGTCACTCTTGAAACTTTTACTGCGACACTGATTAATAACAATGCAGGTTTATTAAAATGGACGATTGCACCCCAGTCCGGTGTTGTGAAATTTGTTGTTCAAAAAAGCAGTGATGGGGTTGCTTTTAATGATATTGGAACGGTGGATGGCAACAATACCACAACCGCATATCAATTCACAGATAATGCTTTGTGGGATGGAAATAATTATTACCGTTTAGAAATCACAGACACCGACGGCAACGTCCAATATTCGCAGGTGCGCGATATCATTTATGATCAACAGAGTTTCAGTATTGCAATTTTCCCAAACCCGGTAAAGACCGGTTTGCTCTACGTGAACACTTCAGTTGGTTGCAACAGCATTCAGATATGCGATGTTTCGGGAAGAACCGTCAAATCAAAAATCACCAATGGAACCCAGAACACCATTTCTTTAGCTGGCGTTGCCAAAGGAATTTATCTTGCGGTCGTTATAACTGATCATGGCAAGAAGGTGGAGAAGATTGTTGTAGAGTGATCGAGTGGTGTAAAAACGGGATTTTAATGAATGCATGAACTGATCTTTGTCTTCTTTATAGAATTAGGGCATTGAGAAGACTTCGTCACGCTTCGTGGAATTCGCCTTATGTTTTCGTGTCAACAAAAAAAGCCCTCCTGGGAACAGGACGGCCTCTAACGATTGCTTGCCATATGAAAAAAAACTTACTTCTTAGTTGTTGTGTCAGTCTTCATTTTGCTAGTATCAGCTTTCATCTTAGTAGAATCTGCGCTCATCTTAGTCGAATCCGCACTCATTTTTGTAGAGTCTGCGCTCATTTTAGTTGAATCTGCTGATGCAGAGCTTCCGCTGCCGTTACAAGCTGCAAATGCTCCGATGGCTAATACTACGAGTAATTTTTTCATTGTGTTCAATTTTGTTTGTTAACGAATGGTTTGAAGTTAATACCGCTATTTGAATAAAGTAACCCGCAGGCAAGAGGTTTTTTTATGTTTTTTTATCCCATTTGTTATCACGGTCTGGAATGAATGTCGTTTAGAGAAAAAATTATCTCATTTTTGGGTTACGATTATTAAATTTCGGTATTAATTAAAGCATCAACGGTGACGACGGAACCCAAAGAACAAGAATTGTTGCACGGATTGGCTCTTAACAACAGGCAGGCCATTGAGACCATTTACAAGGAAAATTATGCCATGGTGCAGAATTTGATCCTGAACAATAGTGGCTCATCAGATGACGCAAAGGATGTTTTTCAGGAAGCGATGATTGTCCTGTACGAAAAAGTGAGATCGGGTTCTTTCGAATTGAATTGCCAGATCAAAACCTATGTTTATTCAGTATGCAGGAGACTTTGGCTTAAAAGACTGAACCAAATGCAAAAGATCACGCCGGAGGTTCAAAGTCTTGAGGAACTGGTTGCGATCGAAGAAGAAATGGAATTGCACGAACAACGCAATAACGATTTTGTACTCATGGAAAAAGCGATGCTGCATTTGGGTGAACCTTGTAAAAGCCTATTGGAAGCTTATTATCTGCAAAAGAAAAGTATGGTCGAAATTGCAAATAATTTCGGATACACCAATGCAGACAATGCAAAGAACCAGAAATACAAATGCCTGATGCGATTAAAGAAAATGTTTTTCGATCAATATAATAACAAGAATAATGCAGGAAATTAATATGATGGATTCAATTGAGCGCTATATCAGGGGGGAGATGCTTCCTGAGGAAAGGGTGTTTTTTGAACACTTGCGCAAGAGCAATCCGCAGGTTGATCAGATGGTTGTTGAACATACCATTTTCCTGAACCAAATGAATAAATTCGGCGAAAGAAAGAATTTCAAATCGCAACTTCTTCATGTCCACGATCAGTTGTTTGAAAAAGGAATAATCAAAGAACCGTCGCAAGCAAAGATCATCACGATCTGGAAGAAATATAAACGGGTTGTTGCAGTTGCTGCGTGCATCGCAGGGATTACCGCTGTAGGCATCAGCGGGCTTGTTGCTTATTTCAGTCCGAAAGCAAATAATTCTGAAATTGCCCAGTTAAGAACAAAAATAGATAAGGTAGACCGTACCTTAAGAGTTCAGGAGGATGTATTGAATCATTTTAAGACGGCGCCCGTTCGTCCTTTAACACCAGGAAAATTTGGCGGCACCGGTTTTTTGGTTGATGGAACGGGATATATAGCGACCAGCGCTCACGTGATAAGCAGAGCGGATTCTGTATATGTGGTGAACAATAAAGGCGAATATTTTAAGACTTCAGAAGTTTATTCCAACGATACCACGGATGTGGCGATCATCAAAATCATTGACTCAAATTTTATTTACCGATCCGTTCCATATAGCATCAAGAAATCTTCTGCCGATGTCGGTGAAGAGATTTTCACACTCGGTTTTCCCCGAAATGAAATTGTGTATGGCAAAGGTTATTTAAGCGCACACACGGGTTATAACGGCGATACAACCTCTTATCAAATTGCTATTTCCGCAAACCCGGGAAATTCAGGCGGCCCGATTTTTAATCCCTCAGGAGAAGTAATCGGTATCCTTAGCGGCAAGCAAACCACTGCCGAAGGAGTGGTTTTTTCAAGCAAATCCATCAACATTTATAAAGCGCTTGATCAAATCCGCAAAGACACATCGTTAAATGCGTCAATCAAGCTGTCAACATCTTCCGCAGTAAAAGATTTGAATCGTGTTGACCAGGTAAGAAAAATCGAAGACTGCATCTTTATCGTAAAAAGCTATTAAGGATCTTCTTTTGCAGGCAGGCGGCTTTTTCGAAATGCAGATGATTCTATAAAGTTCAGATCCCGGTTATCAACGATCGGTTCTTATTTGCACCCGGTATCGGTCTCATTCAAACATCAACTCAATCACGGATTGTCCGTTTTCGATTTTCCCGAGAAGGCATGAAAATGATGCAATCCTGGGTTTTTTTCATGGGCCTGTCCGCAGGTCACCACCGGCTTTATCGATTAATATTCGCTCTTGCTTACGTATCTGTTTAAGAAGCGAATGTTACAGCCATAAATTTTTCGGATAAATACCAGCATTGATTAAATCATTCAAACTTTCCTGAACATCTGGCGCATCTTCCTTGTATGTCACGCCAAACCACTTTGCATCAGTGGGTATAACCTTTATCCTTCCCCTGCCATCATGAATAAATTTGTCACCGATGATCGGAATAAAAAATTCTGATTTCGGATTGGTGGCATTGTCAGCCAGAAAATCCTGGAATATTTTTTTTATAAAATCAAAAACAGATGGATCAAAACACCAAAAGTTCATCGAGACTTTTGCCGTAGACGGCACTTCAAATTTTTTATCCCCTTCCTCATAAGTGATCTTGTTGTTTTCATCCATATAAATTTTTGTACGTTCAGCGATGGAAACAAGATTATTATTTTCATCAACCTGGCAAACCCCACGACTCACTGAACCGTTTTCAGAAAGTGTCTTGATTAATTCATATCCGATGATGGAATATAATTGGGTGCTGCATTCTGTTGTTAAGAATTTGCCGGCCTTTTGAAATGCATCGCGTCCATAAAAATCATCAGCATTGATTACGGCAAAAGGTTCATGAACCGCATTCACGGCAGATAAAACCGCATGGGCAGTCCCCCACGGCTTTGTTCTTTCTGAAGGGACAGTATAATCGCCGATAAATCCATCCATTTCCTGGTACACATAATCTGTTTTGATTTTTCCTTTCAGTTTGGGTTCAAAGATCTCTTTAAAATTATTTGCGAATTCTTTTCTAATAATGAATACAATTTTTCCAAAACCCGATTCCATGGCATCATAAATCGAATAATCCATGATCGTTTCACCGCTCGGTCCAAAACTTTGCACTTGTTTCATACTACCGTATCTTGATGCCATTCCTGCTGCTAATATTAAAAGTGTCGGCTGCATTTTTATTTTATTTTTGTTGCACGAAATTATAGAAAATAATCAGCCGATAAGAATCGCATTTATGTTGAATGAAAAAGAAATGATTGACATCAACCTGGCAACCATTGAAGCATTGTATTTGCCTGAATTAGCAGAAAAGAAATTGAGTGCCGATGTTTT
>DATGFZ010000238.1:0-10153 GCA_035308805.1 Puia sp.
ATGCTTTCTTTCCTAAACAAACCTGGTGGCCGCCCATCTGGAATGGTTATGAATTTTATGAAAAAAAGAGCATGCTCGCTTTTTGGTCTGAACTGGACAAGCAAGGCTATGATCATGCTTTTGAAATTGCACAAGCTCTCAAACAAAAAGATACATCTTTTCTCCTCCCCGAAAGTGACGTGAATGATCTCGCTTTTATTCTTTTGGGAAAGAAAATGAAAATTCAGTCAATTGATATTTTTAAATACAACGTGTCAGAACATCCTGAAAGCTCAATGGCATATGAAGGTCTCGCCGAAGGATATGATGACGCAGGTGCAAAAAATTTGGCTCTTGAAAATTTCAAGAAAGTGATTAAACTCAATCCAAACAACAATTATGCAGCGGATCGAATCAAAAAGCTCGAAAGTGAAAAAAAATAAAATCAACTTGTCCAAATTTAATAAACCAACATTCACTCTTAAAAATGTTTTATGCTAAAGTTAAAATACAGTATTACAGCAGTTATAATTTTTATGTGCGCTACTGCATTGGCGCAAACAAAGACTCCCGTACGACATTTTGATAAAATAATAGTGAGCCCGCACATACAAGTCACATTTGTTGAGGGAAATGAAGAAAATGTAGTTATTGAAAAATGCGGCGTGCCGTTGGATAAAATACATATTGAAGTGAATGGCAAAACCCTGCGCATTTATTTAGATGGCGCCAAAGAGATCACTAAAAATGAAGATGGATATACAGGAAAGCACTCTATCTATCAAGGGACTATTGTAATGGCTTCCATAAATTATAAAACCCTGCATAAGCTTTCCATTCGGGGCAATGAAACCCAGGTTTGCAAAAGCCTTATACAAGGCAATAAGTTCAGGTTAAAAATTTATGGCGACCCGCATGTTTTTTTAAACGAAGTAAATCTTGGACAACTTCAGGCTGCGATTTATGGTGACTGCGAATTAGAAATTAAAGCAGGTTCAATTGCCGATCAGAAGTACACTGTTTATGGACAAAGTAAAATTAATAGCGTTGCCATTGAAAACAATACAACTAAAATAACCGCATATGGTGAAGGAGATTTTCGGGTGAATGTTTCGGATGAAATAAAAATTATTGCCTTCGGAGAAGCTTCTCTTGCATACAAAGGAAATCCAAAAATAAACAAGTGGTTCCACTTTGGAGAAATGCAAATCAGTAAAATTGATTAGTGGAACAGTCCTTGGTTGCTTGATAGACAAAATACTTTTTTAGCAAATCCTCTCTATATGCAGATCAGGGTTTAAAGAACTATTTTATAATGGTTCTTTATTTACAAAATTTCAAAAATGTGAAGTTCAAAAATTTGAAAAAGCATAAAGATCATTGATTAAAGACTTCGCTAATATTCCCCTTCTCGCTACAAATGATGAGCTGTTAAAGATATTTCTTTAGCGGCTTTTTGTCTTATAAAAAATATTTCGCCCGTTAACGTACAACATCTGTATCAAAATCGTGCAATTCAATTTATTGAATTTTGATAATTCATTATGCAACAATCCAAAATGATTTTGGTCTTTTTGTTGTTGTAGAAAACAATCATCATACATCAGAAATCCCTTTTATGCTCAAGAAGTATTTCGTTACTACCGTGCGTCATTTATGGCGGTTCCGTTTGTTTACAGCGTTGAATATTTTTGGAATGGCTGTAAGCATCAGCGCCTGTTGGATAATTTTCAGGATCGCCGATTATGAATTTAGTTACGACAGACATCTTCCCCACAAAGAAAAAATCTATCGTGTTGTAAGTGGTTATAAATTTGATGAAAAAGAATCTTATAACGGCGGTGTATCAGCGCCTATTTACCAGGTTGCGCGCAAAGAAATGGAAGGAGTTGATCATGTAGTGCCGGCAACGGTGATTTATGTCACTGCAGCTGAAGTGAACGACTCAAAAAACAAACCGGTACTATTTAACGATCCCACCAGTATTGTTGTTACTGACACTTCTTATTTTGCAATGCTTCCTTACCACTGGCTTGCAGGCAACAAGTTAACCGCATTTAATTCTCCCGAAAATGTAGTGCTCACGGAGAGCAGGGCGCAAAAATATTTTCCGGGAAAAAAGCCGGAAGACATTATCAATCGCACGCTCACTTATTATTCCTGGGATACGTTGCGAAGAACAGTTGCAGGAATTGTTTCCGATTTAAGAGAGCCGACCGAATTCACCGCAAAGGAATTTTGCGCACTGCAAACCAAACCTTATGAATTGGTGGAGTGGACGAACACCAATGGCGACGATAAATTGTATCTGCAATTAAAAGACGGAGCAAAGCCGGAACAAATATTAACTCAGATCACCAATATCGTTTCACAAAAAGAAAGAGAGTATTATGCAAAAACTCCGAAGCAATTTATATTCGACCGTTGGTTTCAATTGATGGCATTAAAAGATTCTCATTTCTCAACTTATATCGAAGAGTATGCAGTTCGCAAAGCGAGTAAGCCTGTTTTATACGGCTTGATAGGCATCGGTTTGTTTTTATTGATCCTTGCTTGCATTAATTATATCAACATGAGCATTGCGGGCATGCCGCAGCGTGCAAAAGAAATAGGAGTGCGCAAAACTTTAGGCAGCAGTCACGCTCAGTTGATATTTCAGTTTTTAAGCGAAACTTTATTCACCACTTTTCTCGCTGCAATTTTCGCACAGGCTCTTGGCTGGCTCGGATTCCGGTTATTGAAAGATATTATACCGCCTGGCGTAACACCATTGGGCGAAAGTTTACAGTTGGTTGCATTTGTAGTTGCGGTATCGGTAGTGATTTCTCTGTTGGCGGGAATTTATCCCGGATGGCTCATTGCAAAAGTGAAAACGGTTAACGTGTTCCGTAATTCTTCTGTGGTAAAAAATAATCAAAAATTCAGTTTGCAAAAAGCGCTTATTGTTTTTCAGTTCGCCATTGCGCTTGTTTTTATCACGAGTGCACTAATCGTAGGAAATCAGTTGCAATATGTTCTTGCAACGGATATGGGTTTTAATAAAGATGCAGTTGTGCTTGTAGATATCCCGTGGAAATATTTGGAAAATAAGAATTATAAAGACAAACAATTTACTCTTTACGAAGAATTTAAAAAATTAAGCGGAGTGCAAAATGTATCGCTTGGATCGCCGCCTATGTCGGAGGCCTATTCTTCATCGCAATACGATTACGATCGCCAGGGCAAAGAACCAATAAGCAGGCAAGTATTTAAAAAGAAAGTTGATACTGCGTATCTTAGTTTGTATGGTATAAAATTATTGGCCGGCCGAAACTTATATCCTTCCGATACAACAAATGAGTTGGTAATAAATGAAACGGCAATGCACGCGTTTGGATTTGCTTCGCCGGCCGATGCGATCGGAAAATATATCGGACAAAAAAATCAAAAATACCCGATAGTAGGAGTTGTGAAAGATTTCCATTTACAAAATTTTTATAAAACCATTGACCCGATGGCGCTCGAAAGTCAAAAAGATAATCTCTATACATTCAATATCAAACTCGCAAGCAGAGACCCATCGCAATGGCAGGCAGCATTAAAGAGCATTGAAAAAAAATGGTACCAGTTTTATCCGGCAGAAAGTTTTTCCTACAAATTTTATGACGAAGAATTGGAAAACATGTACGTGCAGGAAAGACATTTATCTAAATTGATCAACCTCGCAACAAGCATCGCTATTTTTATCAGTTGCTTAGGATTATTTGGACTCGCCGTACTTACTGCTTTTCAACGAACAAAGGAAATAGGAATAAGAAAAGTGCTGGGCGCTTCTGTGCTTGGTATTGTTCAATTGCTATCTAAAGAATATTTATTGCTGGTTTTAATTGCCATGCTTATTGCCGCGCCTGTATCGTGGTGGGTAATGAATAAATGGTTGCAGGATTTTGCTTATCGCATACCCATCGAATGGTGGATGTTTGTTTTGGCGGGAATCATTGCATTGGTTATTGCATTATTAACCGTAAGTTTTCATGCATTAAAAGCGGCAAAAGCAAACCCAGTGAAGAGTTTGAGAACGGAATGATTTGTTTTGGGTGACGAATTCGGTAACAGTAAAAAATTTGCGGAATTAAGTAATTTGATCTCATAACCCGGAGCTCGGGGGTTCAACTCCATCTCTCGCTACGATAATGATTAGGCTGTTTAGATTTTTTATTTGAGCGTCTTTTATTTTTTAGTTTTTGCAATTATATTTTCGACCGTTAACGTACAACATCTGTATCGAAACCGTGCATTTCGCTTTCCTGATTTTTAGCCAATTCATTATGCAACAATCAAAAATGTTTTTGGCCTTTTTGTTGTTGATAAAGTATACAATTACTTTTTATGCTAAAAAATTATATCAAAACAGCTTGGCGAAATTTAATCCGAAACAAGGTATTTTCTGTTATAAATATATCTGGACTTGCAATCGGGCTCACCTGTAGCCTCCTTATTTTTCTTTGGGTAAACGATGAAAAAAGCGTGGATGGTTTTCATGCCAATGAAAAATTTTTGTACCAAGTTTATGAACGAACTTATTTTGATGGCAAAGTAGAAGCCGATTACCCAACACAGGGTTTACTGGCTGAAGAATTAAAAAGAGCAATTCCTGAAATACAGTATGCAAGCGGCTTTGAATACGCTTCAGCACCTGGTTCTCAAAGCACTTTCGAAGTAGGCGATAAGATAAATAAAATGGATGGAATGTTTGCAGACGAAGATTTTTTTTCCATGTTCAGTTACCCCTTATTAAATGGAAAGCCTGATGCAGCATTGAATTCTCCGGATGTCATTGCTATATCGAGGAAAATGGCAAACGAGTTTTTCGGAAGCCCCGAACAGGCAATAGGTAAAACAATACGTTTCGAAAACCAGGAGAACCTTAAGGTATCTGCGGTGTTTGAAAACATTCCTTCAAATTCATCCCAGCAATTTGATTTTTTGAGAAGCTGGATAGATTTTGTAAAACAAAACGATTGGGTGCATAATTGGGGAAACACAGATCCTTCAACCTATATACAACTCCGAAAAGATGCAAATCCTGCTAAAGTGGAAACTGAGATCAAAGATTTTATTTTCAGGTATCAGAAAAAAAATAAAGGATTTTATTCTGAGCTGGCAATGCAACCATACCAGGAAAAATATCTTCACTCCACATTTAAAAATGGGTACATTGATGGAGGCCGTATTGAATATGTTCGTTTTTTTACAATTATAGCACTGTTTCTTTTGTTGATAGCCTGCATTAATTTCATGAACCTTGCAACAGCACAATCTGCAAAACGTGCTAAGGAAGTGGGGTTGCGGAAGGTTGTCGGAGCAATGCGGTTATCATTAATCTTTCAGTTCATCGGAGAAGCAATGGTTATTGCGTTTCTTTCAATTGCCATAGCCTTTATCGTAGCAGTTTTATTGTTACCTGCATTTAATAGTTTCACGCAAAAACAGTTATCCATTCCGGTTACCCATCCTCTTTTTTGGCTGGCGGCGGTAGGATTGATGATCATTACAGGCTTAGTTGCCGGCAGCTACCCTGCGCTTTTTCTTTCTTCACTTTCCGCGGTAAAAGTTTTAAAAGGCACACTCAAATTCAATTGGAAATCCGCTTTTTTCCGTCAGGCATTGGTTGTTTTCCAGTTTACACTCTCTATCGTATTAATCGTAAGCATGATCGTAATTTATCGCCAGATGAATTATATACAAACGAAAAATATCGGTTACAACCGGGATAATCTTTTATATATTCCAATTGCAGGCAATCTTTCAAAAAAATATGATTTATTTAAACAAGAAGCTGCGAATATTCCAGGAGTTGCGAGCATTTCAAAGATGAGAAATTCACCCACTGTGATCTTCCATCACACCGGTAGTATAAGTTGGCCGGGAAAAGACCCAAATCTTACAGTATTATTTGCTGATGGAGTGGTGGGCTATGATTTTGTAAAAACGATGAAAATACAATTAAAAGAAGGACGTGATTTTTCAAAGGATATTGCCACTGATTCCGTTGGTTTTTTATTGAATGAAACGGCGGTAAATAAAATTGGATTTAAAAACCCTGTGCGGCAAACGATGATATGGGGAAATCACCCCGGTCGGGTGCTCGGCGTGATAAAGGATTTTCATTTTAATTCAATGCACCAGGCTATTGAGCCACTAATAATAAGGCTTGATGAAAACTGGACATGGGGAACGATACTTGTTCGTACAAAACCAGGTAACCCTAAAGAAATTATTGCGGGTTTAAAAAAAATATGTGAACAGCTAAATCCGGATTTTCCGTTTGCATATCAGTTCTCCGACGAGGAATTTGCAAAACTTTATAAGAGTGAACAACTGGTCAGCAGCCTTTCAGACATCTTTGCATTTTTAGCCATTTTAATTTCATGTCTTGGTCTTTTTGGATTAGCCATGTTCACTGCTGAGCAGCGCACGAAAGAAATCAGCGTTCGCAAAGTGCTCGGCGCTTCGGTGCAAAATATTATTTCATTGTTATCGGTTAATTTTTTAAAACCTGTTGCCATCGCGCTTTTAATATCAATTCCCATATCATGGTATGCAATGAGTAAATGGCTCGACGATTTTGCTTATAGAATACCGATAAGCTGGTGGATATTTTTAAGCGCAGGAACCATTGCCATATTGATTGCATTACTTACAATCAGTTTTCAGGCTATCAAAGCAGCAATGGCAAACCCGGTTAAGAGTTTGAGAACGGAATGATTTGTTTTAAGTGCTCATTCAGGTAACAAAAAATGATTTGCCGCAATCAGACAATTGCATTTCATAACCCCGGGGCCGGGGTTCAACGCGCCTCCTCTCTCTCTATGAGTTTAATTTCGGACCAGGTAAAAAGGGCAGCGCAGAAATTAGAGAATGCCATAAAATCATTGATTAATGAGTTCGCTGATTTTCCTCTTCCCGGGTACAACTTTATACAGCCGTTAAAGATTTTTTTTAGCGGCTTTTGTTTTATAAAAAAAAATTTGTTCAATAATGCACACCTGGTGTATCAAAACCGTGCATTTCATTTTAGGGATTTTTAGCTAAATCATTAAGCAACAATTGAAAATAATTCTGGTCTTTATGTTGTTGAGCAATAGATAATTTTTTTATATGCTTAAAAATTATTTCAAAACCGCATGGCGGAATCTGGTGAAGAGTAAAGTCTTTTCAATCATTAATATTCTTGGACTGACAATCGGTATTACAGTTTGCATGATGATTTATCTATTCATCATGAATGAATTTAGTTTTGACCGGTTTCATAAACAAACTGGCAGCATTTATCGCGTAATGCGTGGATTTGAAAGTGACGGCAAATTGGGCAGGGTTGCTTATTTATCCGGACTCCATGCGCCTGCATTATTGAATGATTTCAAAGGGCAGATTATAAGCGCTGTTCGAGTTGGCGAGAATGATAATCTTTATACCGTTGGCGCAAAATCCTTTCACGAAAAAAAAGAACTGGATGTTGACACAGGTTTTTTCAGCCTCTTTTCATTTCCATTGCTAAAAGGTACTCCGGAAACAGTATTGAAAAACCTGAATAGTGTTGTGCTGACTGAAACTACCGCCAGGAAATATTTTGGCAGTGTCAATAATGCGATGGGGAAAATTGTTGTGCTGAACAAAGAAACGCCGCTTAAAGTTACAGGTATTGCCAAAGATGTCCCATCCAATTCTCATTTATATTTTGATCTTGTTACTCCGCTTGAAAGATTCAAAGATGCGGGCTGGATGACAAGATGGATCAATAATGGTGTGTATACTTATGTGCAACTTGCGCCAAATGTAACGCAGGGACAGATCGAAAGGCAACTACCGGCTTTCGTGGAAAAATATTTAGGCAGTGATTTGCGCAAATACGGTTATAAATGGTCCTTATCATTAACCCCTTTGCAAGACGTTTATTTCGACAGCACCAGTCTTGACAGCATAAAGCATGGTGACAAAATGGTTGTATACATTTTTCTTTCCATTGCCATTTTAATATTGCTCATCGCCTGCATCAACTTCATGAACCTTTCGACCATTCGTGCTGCGGAACGCTCAAAGGAAGTTGGCTTGCGCAAAGTGTTGGGCGCATTGCGCAATAATCTTGTCTGGCAATTCATCGGCGAATCCGTTTTGCTCACAACGATCTCATGTATACTTGCCATTAGTTTATTATTGGCTGTAATGCCATGGTATAACGAATTGTTGGGATATACATTAAATGTATCCTGGAATGCCTGGCCTGTCTATTTATTTTTTGGCGGCATTATTTTGGTCGTGGGATTTTTAGCGGGCAGTTATCCGGCATTTATCTTATCTGCATTCTCACCTATACAGGCCTTAAAAGGAAAATTGAAATTAGGCAAAGGCGGCGCATCTTTCAGGCAGGTTTTAGTGGTTGTTCAATTCAGCATATCCGTGTTTTTAATTGTGGGAACCATCATCATTACCAAACAAATGAGTTATGTAAAAAACAAACAGTTGGGTTACAACAAGGAGCAAACACTGATCATTCCGATTGATAATGGTGATATCTACAAAAATCTTAATTCTTTTAAAACGGAATTGCAAACGCAAACCGCGGTGCAGTCGGTTTCCGGAATGAGCGGCGTGCCCGGTGGTTTTTTTGACGGACAAACCTTTGATGTGGAGGGACAGGCAGAAAAATGGGATGCCAATACCGAATTCGCAGACTTCGAATTTGTAAAAACATTGGGTTTAAGCATTATTGCCGGCAGAGACTTCTCTTCTCAGTTTCCAACCGATACAACGCAAGCAGTATTGATAAACAAAACGGCTGCAGTTAAACTTGGATGGACGCCTCAGCAGGCAATCGGCAAATGGATAAGGAACGCCACCGGAGACAACAATAAAAGAAGAATTATTGGCGTGGTTGCTGATTTCAATTTTCAGTCTTTAAAACAAAATATCAATGCGCTGGTCATTTCACCGGCAGATGACAGAAGACAAATAGCAGTCAGATTAAAGCCAGGCAATGTACAGGCAGATATTGCTTTGGTTAAGAATGCGTACAACAAAGCAGCGCCGGCATATCCTTTTGAATACAAATTTTTAGACGAGCAGTTTAATGACATGTATCAGAAAGATATTCGTCAGCAAACTATTCTGTCCGTATTCGCAGGCCTGGCTATTTTTGTGGCCTGTCTTGGTTTGTTTGGACTTGCATCTTTTACGACAACAAAGCGCCTGAAAGAAATCGGGGTCAGAAAAGTGCTGGGTTCTTCCGTAGAAAGTATCGTTGTCTTATTGTCAAAAGATTTATTAAACCCTGTTTTGATTGCAACCTGTATTGCATTGCCTGCGGGTTATTGGACAATGAATAAATGGCTGCAAAATTTTGCTTACAAAACAGATTTGAAATGGTGGATTTTTGTATTAGCCGCGCTAATAACCCTGGGAATCGCATTGATTACTGTAAGCACCAAGGCAATTAAGGCAGCCGTAGCAAATCCGGTGAAGAGTTTGAGAACGGAATAAGAGAATTTGAAAATGTGAAGATGTGGAACTGTGAAAATGAATACAGCTGACAGCAATGAATAAACGAAAATAAAGAATCCGCCATCACCAAATCGCTAAATCAGCAATCAACCTGTATGTTCAGAAACTATTTCAGAACCGCATTCAGAAATCTTGCCAGAAACAAGGTATATTCTTTTATCAACATTGCAGGATTGAGTTTTGGCCTGGCCTGTGCAATGTTAATTATGCTGTATATCCAGGATGAGGTAAGCTACGACCGCTTTCACAGAAATGTAAGTCAGATTTATCGTATAGATAAGCAACAAAAGAAAAATGACGGGAGCCTTCATTCCGGGAGCTGGACGGGATATTTTCCGGGGCCCCGTTTTGCGGCGCGCATTCCAGAGATACAAAGTTATGTTCGCTTCCAGCCGGGTTTTGCTGATGTTAAGACAGGTAGTGATATCCAGTCACAATCAATAAGCATTACCGATAGAAACTTTTTTTCGGTATTCAATTTTCCTTTACTGAGCGGCAATGCCGCAACCGTACTGGCGCAACCGAATTCAGTGGTGATCACGGAAGACATGGCTAAGAAATATTTCGGGAATCTGAATGCGGTGGGGAAAACCATATCAATAAATAACCAGGGAACGTTTGAGCCGTATATTGT
>DATGFZ010000239.1:0-2018 GCA_035308805.1 Puia sp.
CGAATAAAACTATTGGAAATTGCGTGATACTCTTTGTTTGCACTAAGGTCAGTGTTCCATAAAATTCATCCATCGTTCCAAAACCTCCGGGCATCACAATAAACGCATACGAATATTTCAGCAGCATCGTTTTCCTTATAAAAAAATAATCAAACGTGAGCCACTTGTTCATGTACGGATTCGGTTTTTGCTCAAATGCCAGTTTAATATTGCAACCAACCGACATTCCGTTATTTTCAAATGCGCCGCGATTGGCTGCTTCCATTATTCCCGGTCCCCCGCCGGTCATGGTG
Source organism: Puia sp. (assembly GCA_035308805.1). Classification (GTDB taxonomy): domain Bacteria; phylum Bacteroidota; class Bacteroidia; order Chitinophagales; family Chitinophagaceae; genus Puia. Next base: position 294 of record DATGFZ010000239.1, read on the forward strand.
GTAAAACCCATTTCAGCAATTCTTTTTCCAAACTCCCGCGCATCTTTATAATACTGATTGTCCTCCTTAAATCGCGCTGATCCAAAAACAGTAATGCACGGGCCGACAAAATGCAAGGTCCTTATTCCTTTAAATAATTGCATACAAACCCTGATAACAAATCCGAGTTCATAGGTGCGGCTTTGGGGTCCTTCGAGATAAACAGTCTCTTTTGCAGGAATTATCCTGTCTGAATTTTCCATAATTTGGTAAATAGATAATTAACAAGCGCTATATTGCCAGCCGAATTTAATTCAAACATTTTATGTCTTCACTTAAAATTATCAGCTATAATGTTAATGGCATAAGAGCCGCCATGAAAAAGGGTTTCATCGAGTGGCTCAAAACAAACCCTGCTGATGTTATCTGTATTCAGGAAACAAAAGCCCAGAAAGATAATGTAGATCACAAACAATTCACTGATCTGGGGTTTTACGATTATTGGTTCAGTGCGCAAAAAAAAGGATATAGCGGTGTGGCTGTTTTCACAAAAATAAAGCCGGATAAGGTTGAATTTGGAACGGGGCATAAAGTAAGCGATGATGAAGGAAGGGTTTTGCAAATGGATTTTGGCGATATCAGGCTGATCAATGCCTATTTCCCATCCGGCACTTCGGGCGAAGTAAGACAAGCTTTTAAATACGAGTGGCTCGCTGAGTTTTTTTTGTATGTAAATGAATTGAAAAAAAAGTATCCGAAACTTATTCTTTGCGGCGATTACAACATTGCGCATAAAGAAATTGATATTCACGATCCAAAAGGAAACAAAAATTCATCCGGGTTTTTGCCCGATGAACGAAAATGGATGGATAGATTTTTTGAGCATGAATGGACGGATGCGTTTAGAATCATCCATCAGGAACCGGACCGGTACACCTGGTGGAGTCAGCGTTTTCCCACAGTTCGACTGCAGAACAAGGGCTGGCGAATAGATTATATCAATGTCACCGACACGCTGAAAAAAAATATCGTTGATGCAGACATATATCCAGATATAAAACACAGCGATCATTGCCCGGTTTATCTTGAAGTAAGGATTTAAAAGCCTGATCGCAAGGGTGGGGTAGTTCGCTGCAACATGCTGGTTGCTGTTTATTTTCACACTCCAAAAAATGAAAACCTTTTATATTTCCAGCGGGTGATTTCTACAACCGGATCTCGCCTGTGTTGTATTTTGTGCAAAAATTACAACTATGCGCAATGCTTGCCCAATGCGGTTTACAGCTTATTAAACATAACATAAAAAAATTTTGCAGCAAGCAAAAAGCGTCTATATTTGTCCTCGCTAAATTTTTAAAAAAATTACACTATGAACAAAGCTGAATTAATCACAAAGATCTCTGATGATGCCGGCGTTACTAAAACCCAGGCAAACTCTGCGCTAGATTCATTTATTGAAGCGGTAACTAAAACTTTAAAAGGTGGCGGAAAAGTTACCCTGGTTGGATTTGGAACTTTTTCTGTCGCCAGGCGTCAGGCGCGCAATGGCCGCAACCCTCAAACAGGAGCCGTTATTAAAATTAAAGCTAAACGAGTAGCTAAATTTAAAGCCGGCAAAGAGCTGTCTGCAAAATTATAATGCTGCATTTGCTGTAACCAAAAGCTCCGATACCCGTTGCTTGCGCGTGCCGGAGCTTTTTATTTTAATGTATAAAATTAATTATCATGGGAAAGGGAGATAAAAAA
>DATGFZ010000240.1:0-20531 GCA_035308805.1 Puia sp.
AATCATGCTGAGGAGCAGGATAAAGGACAAAGAGCAATTCTTTTGAATTAAAATCAACTTTCTCATAAATAACGTTTTAGTTTGAATAGAAAACCGTGTTAGTGAATAGACGAAATATGCTAGGTAAAGGAAACGACTGACTTTGGATTTTTTATGTCAATGCGTCCCGGGATATAAATGGACAAGATAAAACGTGAACCTATTTTGGTTTTGGGAGGAAGTAAACCGATGATGCATTTCGTTATATAACGGTTATGCATAACCAAAATCTAGCGCGTCCGACCTTATCCTGCAACACGTCAAGGCAGAAAAAAAGAAAAACCCGCAGGGCCAACCGGCTGCGCGGGTTTTTAAAAATACGGTGACAATTGCGGACAGGCGTTCAATCCTGGGCGGAATGGGCTACTTGGCGGTTTGGGAAGCGGGCGCGCAAGTGATGCTCACCTGGAGGATCTCCCCCAGCCCCACCGGTGGCGGTCCGAAACCCCAGTTTGAAATATATAATTTGCTGTCAGGCCCAAAGGTCATTGCCGTAGGTAAATTAAGACCGGTCACGATGGTGGACCGGTTACCTGCCGGATCTATTCGCACCAGGTCTCCTGTTCCGGGAGTAGGAAAGGGATTGCCTGTCGTGTTCTCCAGGACATACAAAGCACCAAACTCATCAAAAGCGACACCGGTTACAATGGAAAAACCTGTGGCAAAAACACTGATCTGACCACCTGGTGTAACTTTGTAGATATTCGAACTCCCGGCAACAATCGGGAAGGTGTTCAGGTTACCAACATAAAAATTCCCCTGGTGAAAGGTCATTGCAGTGGGAACAATATGACCTTCAAAAGCGGAGATGTCAATGATGCGGCTGATCTGACCACCCGGCGTAATGCGGTCGAGTTCACCGTGATTGGGTTCTACAGCATAAAAATTGCCATCCACGTTGATCATGCTGTACCAGGTACCGTCAGGTTCAAAATCACCGGGGTTGGGATTTTTTACCGGATTCGCCATTTGAAATGCGCTCAGGTCGGCGATCTCCTTCCAGCTTCCGTCACGGTTTACCCGGAGCACCCCATTGGTCGTATTGGCGACGCCGTGCGAGCAACCTGAGCCTGCCGTGATACCATAGAGCGTGGTGCCGATAAAAGCTACGTCAGCCACACCACTGACCAGGCTTCCCTGGGCGGCATTGGTCTGGCTGGAAGGGATATTGCTTACTACGGTGCTTCGATTACCCTGCCAGTCAATCCTGGATATCCGACTCCCGGTATCGCTGCCAAAATAAGGCCCTGCGGCAGGAACCTGGGTACATAATCCAATGGTTGAATCCGCCCCGCCATAGCCGCCTTCTGCGACATACAGGTCTCCGTCCGGGCCGAATTTCAGCCCTCGCGGATTGTTCAGACCGGTGGCAAAGACCGTCGTCGTGGTGACGATATCTCCCTGGCTGCAGGCACAAATGAGTCTTTCATTCTTTTTACAGGAAATCGCAAACAGGATGATGGTGAAAAACACCACGATCCCCAAAGTAAATCGTATTTTCATAATTAGCCTCCTTGGTTTTTTTTAAATGTAGGACGGCAATCGATAAATAAAAGTGATATTGACCGGGGCCGGGCATATTGAAAGCAAAACCCAGCTTTCATTTACTCAATCAAAAGCCACGAGGAGGTTTTCGGCTGATTGACAAGATGACCGAAGTGCCGGTCGGTTTATTAGCGCTATCCAAATGGTCAATAAAAACGATAGGGTCCACTCCGCCGTCTACGTTAAAATCGATCAGTCTTTTGCGGGTAATCTCCAGCGCGCGGGAAAGATGGATGGGCATAGAGTTGACCTTCCATTCCATGGCCGCCAGGCGACCAATGCCGTTATCCCGGACCTCGCATACCAGCCAGTCGCCATTCACGGTGGCTGACATCACAATCTCTTTGAATCCTTCCTTACGGCTTAAGCCATGCCATATCGCATTTTCTACAAAGGGTTGCAGGATCAGCGGCGGGACCTTTTCAAACTCGCTTACCAGGTCTTCTGAGAAATTTTCCCGGAAATGTAATTCCATGCCAAGCCGCAAGGTCTCCACCTGGACATAAAGTTGTAACGTTTCGAGTTCTTTGTCCAGACTGATGGTATTGTTTTCGGTGTATTCAAGTACCTGACGCAGCAGGCGAGAAAAAGAACCAATATATCGCAGACTCTCTTCTTTCTTTCCGCTAACCACCAGCGCCTGGATCGAATTGAGCGCGTTATAGATAAAATGAGGTTTTATCTGCGCCTTGAGTGCCTTCATTTCCATATCCTTTAACTGCCCGGCAATATAAGCCCGCTGGTGAATCCTTTTTTCACGGGTTCGTATTAGCAACCAGGTAAGCGCGCAAACCAGGCAAGCTGTGAAAACTTTAAAAAATAAAGTGCCCCAGAAAGGAGGTATGACTGAAAATCGAAGAATGGCAGAAGCCCCCCAACCCGATGCTTTATCTCGCGATCGTACCTCAAAAACATAGTTCCCTGCGGGTATCCTGGCAAATGAAACAGAACGAAGCCTTGACGGCGGACTCCAGGAAGTATCCAGCGGCAAAAGACGATATGCCCATTGCGGATCCGCCGATAGACTGCCTAAGTCAGGCGCGCCAAAAAAGATCGATAATGTATTTTGGTAAGGAAGCTCCGGGTTTACCGGGATATCAAAATAGCCGTGGACCGAATCACCCCGCGCGTGCCAGTCCGTTTCTTTAAAATTGAGCGTGATGCTTTCAATCGAAGCGCGCGGAGCTGCCTTGGTAAGCTGAATGTTTCCGGGGTGAAAGTGGATGATCGTAGCCGGTGTAAAAAACCATACCTCGTTTTCTTCAGGCATGGAAACCAGTCTTCCAAAACCATTCAGGCTTACCCCCAGGTCATTTTCACTCAGGTAATTAAAAAGAATGCGGGAATCATCAGCCCCTTTTTCCAAAATATCAATACCCGCATCAGATTCTATCCACAGCCGGTCAGCGGAATCCGCTGCAAGGCTGATGATCTTATCACTTTGAAGCCCATCGGTCACAGCAGTGTATTGCCGTTTCCGGTAAGGAATATGGTCTTTTCCAAATCCGTATTCAAAAAGACCAAGCCCTGGATAGGTGATCCAGAATTCGCCTGACCTGTCTTCATAAAAAAATACATCATGCTGATTTCTCCCTTTATGATGTCCGTCAAAACCTGTTTGCAAGATCAGAGACACCTGGTCACCTGCCGGCGTAATGGCAAACACGCCCTGACCATCGAGGTAAACAAGAACGAGCCCGTTCCTTGCTTCCCAGACCCGGATCGGCTTTTCCAGCGGTTTTCCCGTGTTGTGCGGAATGAAACTGCGCATGCCGGTGCTGTCACCCAAAAGAAGCGTCGAATCGCTACACACCCAAATGCCACCTCGGGATGCTGAGCTCTGCATGTCAAAAACCTCGCTCATCCGGTGGGGAAACGAGAAGGCCGCAATTTTTTTACATGCTGAACCCTCCAGGTGCAGAAAACCACCGCTGGTGAGGGCCACCCAGGCGCCATCACGGTGGTCGGATGCCATAAGTAAAATATTCCCTTTGCCGAGCGAAAGAGCAGCTGGGCGAAATTTTCCTTTTTCATAATAATAAAACTCATCCTTTCCTCCGCTCCAGATAAGCAAACGCCCTCCAGGCAAAGGAACGATCGAATTGACCAGCGTTGGAGTTCCCCGCTCATGACCAATGGTTTCGGCGGAAATATTTTTTATCCGGATCAGTCCCTCGCTCGTCGCCGCCCATACCTGGGCGTTGGAATCAGCACTGAGAAAATAAATATTGCGCGCGCTGCTGACCGAGTCTGAAAACCTGCCCCAGGAACCAGCTAAAGATGTCTTTAAGAAATCTGCACCGCCGGCCCAGAGGCTACCCCTGGTGTCGACGGCGAAAGAAAAATAATTTTTGTCTGGATTATTGACCGTATCGATTGCTATGCACTGGCTGCCGCTGAGACGATAAAGGTGGTTGTCAATGCTAGCCATGGCGGTTCCTCCTGCCAGCGAGAGGCGGTTACTGATTGAGCCATTTCCAGCCGGCAAAGGGAGCCGCCACCACCTGCCCGCCGGGTCGCGGTAAACGATCACGGAATCATATTTAGCGTATAGTCCGTCACCCGCTTCGATGACGTCACGGCAACGCAGATGGGGTGGATCAAAACCCGAGGCAAGTTTCAACGGTTTCCAGCAGGTTCCCGCAAATTCATAAAGACCTGCGCTCGTTTCAGCCAGTATGCGCCCGTCACGGAGTTCAGTAAAATCTGCCACGCCGAAAATGGTTGCGCTGTCACTGACGGGATAATATACAAAGCGATTATTGCGGAATTCAGCCATACCCGCATTGGTGCCCACCCACATCCTGCCTTTGGAATCTTCAAGCAGCCCATCTGACTTTAAAGAAAGGAGCCCGTCAGAGAGTCCATAATTGACAAATTGCTTTCCATCAAAGCGGCTTAGACCTGCAGTGGTGGCTATCCACAGATAACCTTCGCGATCCGCATAGGCACGGTAGGTAAAACTCGCCGGCAACCCGTCAGCAACCGTAAATTTCTTTTGAACATGCTCCTGGGCAAGGACACGGGGGCCAAGTGCAATCAGCGCCAGAGGAATTAGCCAGGTAAACGCGGAGGAAAAACGTATTCTCGTCACGCTTCCCCTTTTAAAAAGCGAAGGAATTCACTTTTATGCGCCTGAGAGAGTTCGATTTCATCTTCATTACTCATCACGATGGTGCCTCCACTGCCTTTGCGGAATTTTTTAATATGGGCAAGGTTAACCAGGAAAGAGCGGTGTGCGCGGAAAAAATGCTGTGGACTGAGCAGGTGGTCGTATTGTTTTAGTGTATAGCTGGATAAAAATTCCTTTCCGCCCGCAAGGCAGAACTGGGTATAGTTTCCGCTAGCCCGGCAATAGATGATCTCCGCAATGGCGATAAGGATAAACCCGTCTTCGGTCGGCACGGCAATCTTCTCCTGCATCTTTAGCGGATTTTTCATGTTCCGGCTTAGTTCTTCGAGTTGGGCCATGGTGGCACGGTACAGGGAACTGCGACGCTCAAGGACCTTGTTTACTGCTTCGATCAGTTCTTCCCGGATGATCGGCTTGAGCAGGTAATCAATGGCATTAAAACGGAAAGCACGGATCGCATACTGATCAAAAGCGGTGGTAAAGACAACCGCAAATTCAATGGTGCCCAACGTCCTGAGCAGGTCAAATCCCGTCTCTCCTTTCATCTGTATATCCAGCAGGACCATATCCGGCTGCAGCAGTCTTATTTGTTCAAGCCCTGAAACCACGCTGTCTGCCTGGTGGGAGCTTACGATTGTCGGAAAATAAGCCTCGAGCATGTCGGCCAGCACGCTTCTGCTTTGCGGTTCATCGTCGATTATCAGGGCTTTAATTGGGGACATCCCTCTTGTTTGATGAAGTTAAATTAGACAAAAAATCAAAGGATAAGAAAAAATACTGGACGATCCCTTAAAAGGTAAACGAATAACCGAAATATACTATGTAGTTGGCGAAATGTCCTGGTGATGGGGAAACAGGCTGCCCGGTGATCGCCGCCATCCGCTCATCCGGGACAGTCACGATGGTCCTTCGCTCAATGGGAATACCCACAAAAGCATAAATCAATGACTTGGGCAACTTGTATTGAATACCCGGCTCCGCAGAAAAAATATGACCGGCCCTGCGAAGCCCGTTATCCTGGCCAACCAGGTCATGGGCAGGGACGCCCTCATAACGAAAGCCGGCTGTTGCCACCCATTTCCCAAACAGAAAGTTTGCCCCCGCCCTGCTGGTATAACTGTCCGGAACACTATTGACATCATAGGTCGCCTGCTGAAAGACGGCGTAGGTCGCCGCAGGAACAAGGTTGGGGGGCCATGCTGCCACGCCGTTCTGGTCGCGGGGCGAGATCAGGTAGAAGAAGTTACCATAAATACTGATATGAGAGTTGATAAGGTAAAAAGCATTGAACTGTGTGGTGATTCCTGTACCACCGTCGCCAAGCTGGATCGCCACATTGACCGGGAACAACTCCTTGAAATTTTTATTTGAAGGATCATCATAAAAATAATCTTCACTGTGATAATTACCTGTTGGGAATTTGATACCCAGACCAAGTTGTATATTTCCCCTGTCCGAAGATGGACCGTTAAAAAGCCATTTATAGACCGTTAGCCGCATATCGCCCAATCCAAAATCATGTGTGAGATGATAATCACCGGAAGCGTGCTCCAGTTCCCCCGCAGTAGCATTTGCTGAAACCGGCATATCCAGGCTGATTGCCCACCCGTTATTCAGCAACCGTGTCAGCTCGAAATTAGTCGTAAATTCATGCAGGGTGACTCCTGAACGAAGGTTTTCAGGCGTGATCTTTGTTGTCCCCTCCAGAAACGTATAGGCTTCGAAGACCCGGTTATTGACATCCATCATCCATTTTTCCTTCTCTGTCTTCGAGGACTGTCCAAGCTCGGCAAACTGACTAAAGCCTGCAATATTGCGGATGGCCACGCAACCCTGACCAAAGATGGGCGTGCTAAATACATAACAAATGGTTGCAAACAGGAGTGTTTTTTTTATGAGCATAACAGTCAGTTTTCAGTGAAGAATTAATGCCGGCGGTCTGGACAGGGATTATCAGCAAAGAAAAATGGTTTATTGTCGTTTCAGCTGTTGATTTACTGACTGCTCCTGCATGATTGATTGAAAAGGGGATTTGATTGATTGAGCGGAATAGCCGGAATTGTATCAAATTATAAAATTTTTCGAAATTCTTTTTTTTTGGAAGATTCAAACAAAGCAATGGGTTCAAAAATATGCAGGCACATTTTAAATATTCTTCATTATTCCCCATGAATTCCGGAAAGAAAAGCAATGCAATAATTGCTGGCCTTGAATAAATGATTTCTCCTATATTTCCGTATTGTTTATATTTAGTGTTGTGGGATATTAAATTTTTAATAGGACCAAACGTGGACCTTGCAACCTAAAAAATAAACTATGGATGCCTACCCGCTTGTTGATCGATGCGCAATCATTGCAACGCCGCAGCAACCTTTCTTAGCATGGTTGAAAAAAATCGACCTCAAAGATGAAATCACATTGAGCGATATCCAACATGACTGCAGCGTTTATTTGGTTCCGGGTTATGAAGAGGAAGATGACATTGAAAAGGCAGTCGAAAAATATCTAAAATTGAATTTCACGGACATTTTTACCAACGAACTTTCGAATTGGTATCAAGATGAAATCCTGCATCCCAAGATCACTTATGAAACATTTTTGGATTGGCTTAAGATCAGTATACACACAATGGTCTTTGATACATGTGAAAAATCAATCAGAAAAGTATAATTGACCATCACTGCGAAAAGCCCGATTGTCTATACATTCTCACCATCCCTCTCTCACCAAGTAATTTTGAATTGACAAAAGGATATCCGTTTACCTATGATCGTCATTAAATGATTTTATATGCACGTTTCCGTTAGTTCCATTAATCCTAAAGATCAAGGCATGGTTTTACTGCAATTCAATGGGAGCGATCCACCTGAATAAACCCCATGCAAGAACAAACGTGCCGTGCCGGTTGTCGCCGGGCAGGATAGATATGGTGAATTCTTCCACTGACCTGGCAGCCGTGTCGCTCTTGATTCTTGCTACACCCAGGTCAAACGCGTGATTGTACTCTGTACCCCACTCCCCTGTCCCCTTGTTTACGATCAGGTCAACGCCATTGTTGTGTGGCACGGTGAAGAGTGAGTATGTACCAGCCGGAACCTGTATACCCGCAAGTTTTATGGCTGCTGAAGTCGTGAACTGCGTTGCCGCATTGGCTCCTGTTCTCCATACCCGGTCATAGGGTATCACATTACCCAGGAGCGTTCGCCCGCGCATCAGCGGCCTGCCGTAATCAACGGTGAAGACTGCATTTCCGATTTGTGCCCGGGTCGTGTCGCGTACACTTAACGATCTTACCTGGCCGTTTTCTTTCTCCTTGACCGCGAATTGGTCACTGATGCCTTTTACATCTGGCTGCGTGGCAAGTCGTTTTACCTGGACATCGTATGTAGTCCGTGCGCCTGAATAACTCAGCATGTTACCCCGGGCGTCCATCAGAGCCTCACCGGTTCCGGAAAGCCAGTCGTGTGTAATCTCCAATCTGCCTCCTTCAAGCGGCTTTATGGTGACCTGCCCCAAAGGGAACCGGTCGAATTCACGGTCAATATAAAACTGTCGCATCTGAACGCCGCTGCCTGCCTTGAGCTGTAATGCAGACGCCTGCTTCATCGCAGCAGCAAAGTAAAGCTCGTAGAGACCATACATTTGAGGGACGTGCGCTACCACAATGCTTCCTCCCGTTGGAAAATCGCGGTTCACGGTACCCGTGCTGTCTGTTTTAGAAAGGTGCACGCTATTATCGGTGACAACGGCAACTACCTTCCGATCACGCTGACCAGGAGGTTCACTGGGAGTGTGAATTTTCATTTCAAGATGACCTATGCTCCCGTCATCCTTAAGTTCAACCTCTGTGTGGCGTATCCGTACGCGGGGAAAGCGATCAACTTCTTCACTAATTAAGCGGTTGCCCTGGCGGTTCACGCTTTCTACGGAGATGGTATCACTCCCAAGCATCGTAAGGAATCCATACTTTTCGGCTGCGGGTGCCTTACAGGAAATCATGGAGACCATTGCAACCAGAAAAAAGCAGATCATCGCAGGTTTAACTGCATAAAAACTTTGTGATTGAACATTGGTATCATCCATGGAACAGAATTGAATTTTTCAAAAAGAAAATGGTCCATTTGGTCCTTGTTAATCTACTGAATTACTGCGTAGGTTTTCTGAACAATGGGAAGAATAACATCTAAATGTATTTAAATGGCTCAGTGAAAGGCTGGAAGGCGGACTGATCTGAAAACAGCTTGTCAATCCCCCACGCGCATGTAAACGCGAGTTGTAGGTCAGCATGAATCTGTAAGAGCAAAAAAGAGTTTGTTGCTCTTCCAAGCAGGGTCGGTTTATCGAAGTGAAAATTTACTCAAGGTCGCGGTTATTCATTGTAATCTGTATTTGCAAGTGTGTTCACCCATCTCCAAATGGCAATCAACCGAAAAGTAATTGTGGTCAATAATGCACAAAAAGTGACCAATCGCCATAAAGGAATGCACAGGCAAATTATTTTTCCTGATCATCGGCTAAGGCAAAGATTTTTTGTGCTCCTTCAGATATTTTTTTCTCGGTATTTCTTCATTTAGGTCATTCATTTTCTGATAGGCCGTGGTAAGATCGGCAGGCATGCTGCCTTCGTAAATAATTTCGTAGTAGGAAAAACCGTCAAATGGAATCAAGCTTTTTTTGGGCAATATCTTGAGTTGTTCTCCTGCCTGTTGCTTTCTAAAGATGGATAAGAATATCTCATTTCTGTTTTTTTCCAGTTGACGCAAGCGTTGATCGATATCATTAGATCCCACCAAACGGGCGCACTTTTCCTGCAAAGTAAAAAGCAGCGTATCCCTGATCTTATGGTTGAGGTAATTCATGAAACCCTTGTCCCGCACAGACATTTTATTAACAGCCATTGAATCTTTGTTAGAAAACGATCTCGGATCCAGGCGATCCGCGGATAGATAATATTTCTTTTTTGCTTCAAAAAATATCAGGTATTCCCTTTCTTTTTCTGCGTACTCAAATGGCTGGATAAGTAACCTTGCATTTTTGTTGGTGGCTAGAAAACCGGCAATGCCGGATAGAAATTTTTCCTGCGTTGGTAAAAGCGTGCTTCCCATCAATGGCCATTTCACCATCAAGGATTTTTCGATCGTCTGTTCCGTATTTTTTACCTCGAAACGATACGGTGTTGTTGCGGGTTTCACAAATATATTCGTAAGCGTGTGCATGATTACGTCGTGAAAATGAAATTTGGGACTTTTCAGATCTCCTGTTATAGGAATTTTATAGTCGATTACGTCGCCCCGCTCCCGGATAAAGGCAAATAGTAAAGGTACCGGGATCCATTTTTTATCTTTAGCGCGGATCCGCTTGGTTGCACGCGGGTCTGTAATGAGAAGGTGGTTATCGCTGATGATCGCTCCTTTATGGACATGCCATGCACCGTCGAATTCGATACTTCCCCGGTCCATAGGGTATGAAGTGTAGGTGATGGTGTAGGGATTGAACATGGCAAGGGGCAGGTTGCGGAGATGGTAATTTAGGTCGAAGTTGGAACTGTCTTTTGGATCGATGTTGAGGTCTATGGAAAGTTCGCCATAAGGTTTAAGGGCAGATTTAAGAAAAACATATACCCTTCTATGGTGTTTATTGATGGAGTCTGCCGTAATGTTAAGTCCGCTCAACCCGGTCGAAAATTCCTCTGCTAAAGAAAAATCATTATACTTTAATTCACCTTTTAGGATAGCCAGGTTATCGACCTTGTATTCACTCCTGAAAAAGTCATTGGAAAGTGACCTGATGTACCTGCCGATGGTAACCAGGATGTTCAGTTTGTCCGCGCTGCCTCCAGGAGTCATTGCTCCTTTCTTCCCGAACATGGTCACCAGGTTGTTGCTGTGGTCATAGACCTCGTACTTCACGTAGGGGTGCATCAGGGTAACATCGTCGAGCAGGTATAGCCGGTTTGCAGGGCTTAACTCATGGATAACGATGTTCAGCTTGTCAAAAGCCATATAATCCTCCTTGTCATTCTTTCCGAAGTGAAAATGATCTATTGTTATCCTACCTGTTGCTTCAAGATCCTCAGCATTATGAAAATTTCCCTTTGCCAGCAAATCGGCGTCCAGATTTGCCCGGACAGTTCCATAATTGACCAGATCCTTCACATATTGTTCCAGCGGTTTCAGGTCAAGTTCTGCAATCCGCGCTTTGATCAGGTAATCACTTGTCTTAAAATTCATATGGAATTCACCTTTGAATCCACCCCTGGTCGGCCCGGATAAAAAAGAATAACCAATCGCCATGGTATCTTCGTCCCAGTGTTTACCACGGGTCTCAAAATTCGCTTCCCTGATAAAATAGTCGAAGGGTATCTTCTTATCCGTGTAATGGATTTCAGCTTCAATGACTTTTAGCTTCAGCAAATTGACCTTGGTGGTAGTCGGACGGGATGGTTTTTTTTGGGCATTTCCACTTGAACTTAGTTTATCAATGACATCGTCAAAATTAAATGTCTTTCCGTCCTTGATCACTTTAATGACGGGATGGTCGAGGGTCAGGGATTCTATCTCAAAAGTGTGGTGCAGGAACTTTGCCAAGGCAAAATGAACACTTAACCCTTTAGTTAAAAGGAAGAGACTGTCGCTTTTATACTCATGAATTTTCAGATTTTGTAAATGGACATACCCAGTGAAGGGGTTAACATATGCCCAATCCATGGTAATTTTTCTGCCCGTATATTTTTCACCATATTTTTGGATCAGGTATTTGGCGATGGGTGAAATGAAAACAGGGATGACTATAAAAAAGACCAATACTGCTGCTACGATTAGTTTGAAGATCTTTTTGAATTTCCTGGTGGTAAAGATCTTTGTCCATGAATAAGAAGAATTGCTCATTGCTCACCTGATACAAAAATCGAGCACTTTTAACACAGACCACTCATTATGAATAACGCCAGCGTAGACTTTTTCATGGATGCCCCAAGGAGTTACAAAAATTCCCCAACCTGGAGCTCTGATATCGATCCAACCCCCATATTAATCAGTAAATGAAATCAGGTGAATGCAAATTGAATAATAAAAGATGTCCCTTTCCCTTCCTCAGTTTCTACCTTTATCTCCGCGCCATGCGCCTTCACAATGTCATAGCTCAGACTCAATTCCAAACCAGTCCCTTGTCCAGTTGGCTTGGTGGTAAAGAACGGCTGAAATATTTTATCCACGATTTTTTGCGGAATGCCGTTACTATTGTCCATTACCGTTAGTATTATTTTATCCCCGTTTTTTTTCGTACCTACCGAAGCAACGGGTTCATACCCTTCGTCTTCCGAATTTCCCCTTTCCCTAACCACATAAAATGCGTTGTTGTACAAATTCAGAATCATTCTTCCGATATCCTGAGGAATGATATTTATTTTTCCAATGCTTTTATCAAAATCAGTTTTAATTGTTCCATGGAAAGTATTGTCTTTTGGACGAAGTCCGTGATAGCTCAACCTCAAATTTTCATCTGCTAATGCATTGATATCTGCCAGTTCTTTTACCCCTGCACTTGACCGCGAGTGCTGCAGCATTTATTTTACAATGGCATCAGCCGTTTGCCGCGGTGAATTATTTTTAGTTCATTTTCCTGAACATCTTTGGCAATCAGGTCAACTTCTGTGAATTTTTTTTTGCAATTTCTTCTCTTATTTCTGCAAGCAACTCGCTATTAACCTCTGCAAAAATTATTAACGAAGTTGAGCGGGTTTTGAATTTCATGTGCTATGCCAGCAGTGAGCTCTCCGAAGAATGCCATCTTTTCGGATTGTATGAGCTGCGCCTGTGAAGTTTTAAGTTCTGCGTATGCCTTCTCGATATTATTTTTTGCCCGTTGTTTTTGTCTGTTATTACAGAAAAGAAAGCCAACCAATAATACAAAAGCAGTTATAACCCCATACTGCAAATTCTTTGTTCTTTGTACAGCAGCTTCTTTATTTCGCTATTCTATCAAAGCCGAAAAGTCTTTTTTTTCCCGGCCATATTTCATTTCAGCCTTTAAAGCAGTTTGTTCTCTATGCGCATTTTCCTCTTCGTATGCTGTCAATCGAAAGGATCAAAGTGACCAGCATGTTGCCCAACGAAAATGAGCAAATAAAATGCGTTGCTTGTATACCTTGCCATTTAAATGAAAAATAAGATTCAGATGGAGTCCTGGGAACGAAAAGCGTGAGTATCTGAAATGAACTTGAAAAATAAACGCTAAAAATCAATTACTTGTGAGGAAGCGAAATTGACTGGTGAAATAAAAGTGACCTGGATTGGATTCGATCATCCCCTCTATCCTATTATTAGTCAATGATATCTGATGATCTATTTTTTTCAGTGAAACAATGCACACTTTGGATTCAGTTTGATTCGGTATCAATCAAAAACAAATCAATCAGTTTAGATAAATATTCTAAAAATCGCCAGGCTACACCAAAAGGGGTATAAGAAAATTACACCGAATCCGGTATAGGAATTACTTTGACATTCCGGCAATTTTATCGTGCCAATCCCAATACATAATTATTAAAAGCTAACGTTATGAAAAAAAAGATCACGTATTCGTTATTATGGATCACCACAGTATTGACCTGCTCCTTGTTTATTCAGGGCTGCTCCAAAACTGGACAGCATCTTCCAGGTTTTCTTGTAAACGATCAATTACTTTTATCAAAAGTTTCCGGTTCTATTTACGGAAGCGACAGCAATGTACAGTTTGAGACTCCCTTATTGAATCTTCCGTACACGTATCAGTGGACCTCCACTAAATTCGATCTTCCTTATTCGGGTAACTTCCAATTAAATTTCACTTATGATTCTTCTCACTCCGGATATTTTCCCATTGTAAAGGAATCATTTCTTGACCATGGAGGATCTTATAATTTTTCTTACCACAGCTTACTCCCTACCACGGTGCTTGACAGTTCATGGCCGGGCAGGGATTTAGGTTACTGGCAATTCTATTATAATGATCGGAAGCAGGTTGAAAAAGTTGGTGTTGCATTTTCAGTTGCTGCGCAACCAACAAGATATGAGTTCTACTCCCGTGATATCCTGGGGCAGATAAGCAGTTTCATTTATGGTCCAACAGTTGACACTCCATTCATGAAAGTAATTTACCAGTATGATGACTTGGGCAATATTTCAAACTTCAATATTTATACGCTAAAAAACAGCACCCCGGGATATGATCCCCTCTCCGTAGTAAAGATGGACGCTAAATTTTCAGACACGCGCTCAAGGATTTTACAAAGTGCAGCGTTTGCAAATGCGGGAAAGATTAACAAAGAAAATCAAATGCATAGTTTGGAATCAATTCCGCCTAATGCAGCTGACACCACGATCTATGATCTCTACCTGACGGCTGCTGTAACGACCGATGGAAAAAGAAATCCGTTCAGCCAGCAGGACAATATACTTTTTTATCAAACCAATCGGTGGACTCTCGCATTTAATGACCCTAGTACTTTTTTCCTTTCGCTACTGAGGTCTAACCCTGTAAAAATCGACTACGAGGTTGTGTATTGGAATACCTATTATCCCCAGTACTTTCCGGATGTTTCTGTAACGCAGGAATTTAATTATACCTATAACCAGCAGGGTTATCCTGTTACCATTCATGAAAATTTTATTGATCCCAATGAGATCATCTTGGGCGGTTATAACCGGGATAGCCAGGTAACCTACGTTCAAAATAAATAAAATGTTCAAATGTCTTTTTCTTCCATTTTAAAGTAGACAACTATTTTTTGCAGAAAACTGTAAGCTGCGATATGGCCATTTTCGGGAGTGGTATATGTTTTTATTTGTGCATGGCCGTTATAAACCGCAGCCGTTCATACTTTCGGGGAGGGATCACTTTATTTATTGAATACATGATTTATTTATTGCCGCCATAAAAAAAAGATGTAATTTATCATGACAAGTGCAGCGCCAGGCCGCAACCTTGAATTTGCTAACTAAAATGTGCTTTCCTCCTCTTAAATTTTTATGAACGCCCGTTTACCATTTTTTCTTTTTATTTTCTGCATTCTTCAGGGTCTGTCAGGGCAGGCGCAATTATCCGGAAACATTTTTAGCACTGTACCTATTATCAACAAATCCAGCATTGGTTTGATCACGGCCATCACACAGGACCATAATGGTTACCTGTGGCTTGCCAGCGAAACCGGTCTTCACCGCTTCGATGGTTATCATCAGGAAAGTTTTACGCCTGTGCCGGGTGATGAAAATTCCTTAGGTGGTATATTTACCGAGTGTATTGCAGCGGACAGCGATGGAATGATCTGGATCGGAACTACTCGTAAAGGTCTTGACCGGTACGATCCGCAAACAGGAAAATTCACTCATTTCCGAAATAATCCAAAAGATGCAGGAACCTTAAGCTCAGATGTCATCAATACCATCCTGGTAGATCACAATAACAATCTTTGGGTGGGGACAGGAAACGGTTTGAATTATTATGACCGGCACACTGACAAGTTCAGACGTTTTATCCATGACCAAAATGATTCAACAAGCCTGAGCCAAAACGAAGTAAGAATTGTTTACGAAGATCGTAAGGGGACTATTTGGGTCGGAACCGGAAGCCCCTGGGGCTGGAATTTAGGCGGACTCAATCGTTACAATCCTGACAAAGGTTGCTTCACCAGTTGGCTTCATAATCCAAAAGATACAAACAGTCTAGCTGATAACCGGGTACGCGCCATCCTGGAAGACTCGCATGGCAATTTTTGGGTAGGAACCGCAGGAGATGGTTTGCATACCATGGACAGAGAGCATGGGATTTTTCACAGACATTCCTACGACCCTGCCCACCCGCAAAAACTCAGCCGCCCCGCGCTGAAAGGAAAATTCATGGATGCTGAAGACCATATCACTTTTATCACTGAAGACGCTTCAGGTGCTATCTGGATCGGCAGTTTCCGAAATGGACTCACCCGATTTGATCCGGTGTCAAACAGTTTGCACCGTTATGGAAGTACGCAGGAAAAAATGAGCGGTTATAACTCTCAAACCTGTTGGTCAGCTTTTACTACTCATGATGGGCTTTTATGGGTTAGTACCTGGGATGAAAAAGTATTTATCTTCAATCCTTACCGCCGGGATATACCGCATTTCACAGTTCAGTACCCCGTGACTTCGATCCAACCCGACACATCCGGAAAATTGTGGCTGGGAACGCCACATGGAATCTATCGGGCTGACAGCGCTGGCGGGCCGATCACCAATTATCTTCATGACGCTAAAAACCCCGGCAGCCTGGTGAATGATCAAGTGGTTGCATTATACAGTGATCCGGGCTCGGGAGTTTGGGTTGGAACTGGTCACGGTATTTCAAGTTTCTATCCGCTCAACACCAGTTTCACTTCTTTCCAGCACGATCAGGCCGACAGCAATAGTCTTACCGATGAGATGGCAAGTTCCTTTTGCCGTAAAGACACCAACCATCTCTGGGTTGGAACACAACGGGGTCTTGACCTCATGAATACACAAAGTCGGATCTTCACGCATTACTGGAGTCACCCCCATCCGCAAGGGATTATGAGCGATGATTGGGTCACCTGTCTTTTGAAACAGGGCAGAGATACCCTTTGGGTAGGATGTGAGGATGGCGGGCTCTGGCTGATGAATACCAAAAAGCAGACGAAAAAACAATACCTGGCAACTTTTACCATTACTTGTCTCTACGTAGAGGCTTGCGGGCAACTATGGGCGGGCACAAAAGCAGGACTTTTCTTTTTTGACGCAAGGGACGATAAGTTTACCAGATTTGACTTTGGAGAACCCAGCGGAGAAAAGATATTTATCGGCTACCTCATTGAAGATGAAAATAAGAATCTTTGGATGGGATCATCCAGGGGAATAGTGTGCATCAGCCCTAAACGCGATTCCTCCTATTTCTTTGGTGAAAATAACGGGGTAAGCCCAATGAGTCTGCGCAGTCATGGGTATATCCTTTCCTGTTACAAGGATCATGACGGAAAATTATTATTCCCGGATTTTACGGGCTATTATTATTTTTCTCCTCGTGCGTTTGCCGGACGCTCTGTTGCCCCGCAGATAGTCGTCAGTAGTTTTTGCCAGTATAATGCACCGACAGATCCGGAAGGCGCTGCCCGGAGGCCGCTTCCGAATGCAGATCAACTTAACCTTACCTATGACCAAAATAGCCTGGAATTTGATTTTACAGCAATTCATTATACACACCCTGAAGAAAACACAACAGTTTTTATGCTGGAAAATTCTGATAAGGGGTGGCGCCGGGGAGATGGCGATCAGGTCGCTTATTATAATAACCTGGAACACGGTGTGTATACCCTTCACATCAGAGCGTTAAATGAGGAAGGCATGTGGAGTGAAAAAATTATCCGGATTCTCATCTCTCCACCCTGGTGGAGGTTATGGTGGGCTGAAGGATTATTCATTCTCATGATACTTTGGTTAATATACTGGCTGTATCGCTTGCGGCTACGCAGTTTAAAAGATATGCAACGCGGGCAGATCAACACGATGATCGCCACGCAGGAGAATGAGCGCAAACGAATATCCAGGGATCTTCATGATGATATCGGTACCAAGCTCTCTGCGCTAAAACTTTTTATATCCGCGCTGCAAAGCAATCTCGATAATAATAACATTGAGGGGGCAAAACTTCTTGCGGATCATACCGAAGAAATGATCAATGAAACGGTAAAAGATGTTCGGGAAATGCTCGTTGACCTGAGTCCGAAGATCCTGGAAGATTTTGGTTACACTACCGCCATTGAAACCCTGATAAGCAGGATTAATATTACCAAGCTGGTGCATGTTGACCTGATTTTATTCGGAATGGAAAAAGGACCTCTATCGCCTGGTCTTGAAATTGCACTTTACCGTATTACCCAGGAATTAATTAATAATGTGCTCAAACATTCTGATGCCAAAAATGTCCCCCTTCAGGTCGGCTACCGGGATCAGAAAATCGTGCTGATGATCGAAGATGACGGAAAAGGATTTGATTTTGCCCTGCACAGCCAGGGATATGGATTAAAAAATCTGGCTGCCAGAACCAGCCTGCTTCAGGGAACAGTTAGTATTGATTCAAGCCCTGGCAAGGGAACCAGCGTGCTGATCGAAATACCCTTTCAATTCAATAGCCAAGACCATGTATATACCTACCATTAATCTCCTGATTGTTGATGATCACCAACTCATCATTGACGGACTCTCCGCAATTCTTGCCGGGGAGCCTCTTATCGATACGCTATTTACCGCTCGAGAGGGAAGAGAAGCGGTCAACCTTGTCATCGAAAAAGACATTGATTGCGTGCTGATGGATATTAATATGCCGGTGATCGGAGGCTATGAAGCCACTGAACTGATTAAATCGAAAAAGCCACACATTAAAATCATCATGGTGAGTATGATCTCGGACGCTTCCGTGGTGGCTAAATTACTCAAAGCAGGTGCCGACGCATTTATAATCAAAAACACCGGGAAACTTGAACTCCTGGCAGCCATAAAAAAAGTTATGGCTGGTGAAAAATATGTGAGCCAGGAATTATGCTCAGATCTCTATCGACATTTCGGCTCAGCGAGGCGGAAAACATCAGAAGGACCATATCACCTGACACGCCGGGAAATTGAAATTATCCGTTATGTTGCTGCAGGGTTGACCAACCAGGAAATTGCCATTAAACTTTTCTTAAGTCATAATACAGTGGAAACTCATCGCAAAAACATCATCGCCAAACTTGGCCTTAAGAACACCGCTTCGCTTGTGAAATATGCCGCCGACAACAAATTACTCTGACAATTTTGCCTGTGAATACAAGAGGCTACCCAGAAATGGGTATGAAAAAATTACCAAAAATGGTGTATTAGCAGACTTGATCTGTTCCTGAACTTTGCAATTAATAGTAAACCTATACACCATGCACACCAAAAACCAAACTGCCATCCTTCTTACCATTATCTTCCTGGTCCTGACGAGCGAATTCTTTATTGGCTGCAAGAAAGACCAGGTATCCAAGATTCCAATCACGATTACCTCCATCAGCCCCGATTCCGGAGCATATTCAACTGTAGTTACCATTATGGGCACAGGCTTCAGCTCAAGCGCAGGCAACAATACTGTTAAATTCAATGGCGTAACTACAACCGTGCAGAGTGCTTCATCAACTTCACTTACCGTGATAGTGCCCAAAGGCTCGGGAACCGGAGCAGTTACTGTTTCTGCCAACAACCAAATAGCAACGGGACCCCAATTCGAATACCTTTACACCTATAGCCTGAGCCTGCTTGCGGGTAATGGCCAGGCTGGCTATCACGACGGAAACGGCAACGCCGCGTCTTTTAACGGCATAAATGACCTCGCAGCTGACGTACAGGGAAATATTTATGTTGCGGATTATGAGAACGGGCGTATCCGCAAAGTTACCGCCGCAGGTGTGGTTACCACGCTTGCGGGAGGTGATTCCAGTGGAACTGCCGACGGAGCAGGCAGTGCAGCAGGGTTTACCAGTCCCGCGGGGCTTACCTTTGATAAGGATGGCAACCTGCTGGTAGCAGACATCGTCATCAACAAGATCCGGAAAGTGACTCCGGCAGGAGTTGTCACCACGATCGCCGGCAACGGCATTGCGGGGCACGTAAACGGCAATGTTTCCGCAGCAGAATTTAACTACCCCTCTGATGTTGTGGCCGATGCTAACGGCAATATATATGTCACGGAGTATTTTGGCTATGACGTCAGGCTCATCTCTGCGGGAGGAGTAGTGAGCACAATTGCCGGCGATACACTTGCGGGTTTTGCTGACGGACAGGGAACCGCAGCACTCTTCGACGGACCCACGAGTCTTATTCGTGATAACCAGGGAAACATTTATGTAGTTGATTATTTGAACCAACATCTGAGAAAAGTTACCCCTTCCGGAATGGTTACCTCTGTCAAAACTATTTTTGATGTGTTCGGTTTAGCGATCGATACTTACAATAATATTTACATGGCAGCCATTGGATCGGTTATCAAACTGTCTCCGGATGGTTCGGTGCATATGGTCGTGGATAATTCATCCAACCCAAACCTTGAATTTTACGCGATCACGATCGATCCGCAGGGTGTTTTCTATGTGGCAGGCAGCGATAATAACCTATACAAAATACTGGCCCAGTAAATTTTTAATCCTATCTAATATTTTCGGATATTTATAACCATTACCACAGATTATGCAGTGATAAATATAGAAGGGTATGCACTATTGTTTTGGCAAGTTCAAAGAAAATAAATGATAAAATTGCGCTACCGTAATGTAAAATGCCAATCATGTCCGCAAAACAATCTGATTAACATTCACCATCAGCTTACCAAGTTTTTGTAAGCCAAGTTAACTTACTTAAAAGGAATGATTTGATTAAGACGATTAGAATCTCATAGATCTGAGATCCATACAGATTCACTCATTTTTTTCGTCAGTCTTATTTTCTCGTATAATATTGCCAATAATTATGTGTGCTTTTATGATACCACCGAATTGGCCAATCGGATTGAGTGTTGAACCATATTTCAAAAATACAGCAGAGGAGTTGGGACAGGTTTTGATGATATTTCCATGATCATCGCAAACATTGGCGTTTATTCCTTTTTTGCAATAAGCAATCGGTGGAATGTATCCATCGGTTGCGATTTGTTGCTTGTAAAGTAGTAAAAGCGTTCTCATAACGGATACGTTTATCTGAAGAATTGAAATTACTTTGACGTGTGTGGTCAGTTTAATCGGTCTTGCACAAGCAAAACAAATTAATTCAAATCCAGT
>DATGFZ010000241.1:0-4904 GCA_035308805.1 Puia sp.
AATTATTTTTTTGCGCACATGGAAGAAATAGATCTCTGCTGGCGTTTGCAACTCGCCGGTTATAACGTGTACGCCTGTCCGCGATCTATCGTTTATCATGTTGGCGGGGGGACACTGCCAAAAGGGAATTCCCGGAAAGTATTTCTAAACTTTCGCAACAATCTTATCATGCTGGCAAAAAATCTTCCGGCATCAGAATCAAAATGGAAAATTCCATTTCGGTTCTTGTTGGATTTTCTTTCTGCGTTCAAATCTCTATTATCTGGCGATGGCGGGTATTTTTTAGCTGTTATTAAAGCGCAATTGGCATTTATCAAATGGTTTTGCTTAAAAAGAAAAGACAGTGTTTTTCCAAAAGGCAAAACCGGTAATTTACAGGGCTGGTTCAACAAAAGCGTCGTGTGGAAATATTTTGTTACCGGCAAAAAAACTTTTGCTCAAATTGTTCAAAACAAAAGCTGATTTTTAGGCTCAATATATTACTTTTGCCGTGTAATTTTATGATATGGAAGAAACTCAAGAATTTAAAGACCCCAAATTAAAAGACATCGCCTATAGCTGGGTAAACTCTTCAGTATTTCTTTTTTACCTGGAAGTTTTTTGTATTGTTGCTTTTTTGGTGGGTGCCAGCTATGGACTTTACGTACACCGCTATAAGGGTAAACCTGAAGTGGATGTGCCTTCAAACACCCTGTACACGCCACAATACAAGTAATGATAGCGTAAAAACAGAAAAATCACTAGTAAAACTGTGGCGATAAACTTTTTTTACTTTTTATTTTTTACTTTTGAGATTTCACGCGGAAGTAGCTCAGCTGGTAGAGCGCAACCTTGCCAAGGTTGAGGTCGCGGGTTCGAACCTCGTCTTCCGCTCAAG
The DNA here is from genome assembly GCA_035308805.1 of Puia sp. Lineage (GTDB taxonomy): Bacteria > Bacteroidota > Bacteroidia > Chitinophagales > Chitinophagaceae > Puia. Next base: position 878 of record DATGFZ010000241.1, read on the forward strand.
CATAACACAAACCTATAAGTTGACAAACCTTATAGGTTTTTTATTCAAATACCCGGGTGGCGGAACTGGTAGACGCGCAGGACTTAAAATCCTGTAACCCGAAACGGTTGTGTGGGTTCAATTCCCATCCCGGGTACAAAACCAAGCTCCTGCTTGGTTTTTTTGTTGTCCAAAAGACGTAAGGTTTTAACCGGGTGAAATAAATCCTGCAATTGAATTCTTGCCACGGTTTTTGCTGATTTTACAGTAAAAGAAAGAAAAGCAGGTCAAATTTGAATGTCCCAAAGGGACATGGAAGTTGAATCCTGCGGGAAACAGTTTTATCTTTTTTCATGTTATCCTTTTCCTTACAGAATTGTGCATTAAAAGAAAAGATTACATTATTATAAAAAAGTAATTTGACGAAAACAGGACTGAGTCGGCTCATAAATTTACAGACACACCAAAATTCTGACAGCTGTATATTGATGAGGAAGTTCTTGATTCCAATTTTACTTTGCCTCCATATTTTTTAACCCTTTATTCCTAAAAACAGGACAGAAAGCGGATAAATCCGCAAACATGCGGAAGGCCGAACCAATTTTGTTTTTGTTCTTGTCCGGTTTTTGCAAGCTGCATTGTCTTAATTTTATGGGTAATGTTTCAGGATCGACTTAAATAAAAACAATTAATAATATAAAATTATGGAAAAATTTATGCTGATTATACGGGAGGATCTGGACAAGTTGGGCAAATTGAACGATGAAGAGCGATTCTCTAACATACCCATGATGCTGAAATGGGTAGACTCGCTGATCGAAAGTGGCAATTACATCAAGGGCGAACCGCTTTTGATAAAAGGCAGGTATGTAAGCAAAGACCAAATCCTTTCCGATGGACCTTTTATTGAAGCCCGCGAAGGGGTCTCAGGTTATGAAATTATCAGGGCAGAAAATATTGAACAGGCAGCCGCGATTGCCCAAACTTGCCCGCTGGTACAAAAAGGTCTGGCCGTAAGAGAAGTTCGACCGATTGCCTCAATTTACGGTGTGAATAATGAATGAGGTAGAAAAATGCATTGCGGATATTTATAAGGATAAATTCGGTCAACTGATTTCGTTGATGTTACAGCGGTACCGGAGTTTGTCTATTGAATCGGCCGAAGATATTGTACAGGAGACTTTTGCCGAAGCGGCACTATATTGGCCAAAACGGGGTATGCCTGAAAATCCATCAGGGTGGCTGTATCAGACCTGTAAAAACAAATCCATCAACCTGCTTAAAAAAATGGCTAAAACCGCAGACCTATCTTTAGCCAATACATTTTCAGTAGATAGCGAAGACTTGACCATGCATGGCTTCCAGGATGCAGAATTGCTGATGCTCATGGCTTGCTGCCACCCACACCTGACGCCAAAAATGCAAGTGGTGTTAGCTTTGAAATATGTAGCCAACCTTAAGGTAGAGAATATTGCCCTGCAGCTGGGAACAGAACTCGACGCTATAGAGAAAATGCTCTACCGCGCAAGACAAAAAATAAAGAGTGAAGCGTTAATCTTATCAACCAAAGAGAATGCATATTTGAAAGGGCGGCTTTCCATCGTACATAAAGTGATCTATCTTATTTTTAATGAAGGCTACAAACAAGAAGGGGAAAAATTAAATCAGGGAAAAATAATGTGTGAAGATGCACTTACACTCAATAAATTTTTATTTGATTCCCCCTTGTGCAATTCCGAAACCAAAGCTTTGCAAGCCCTCATGCTTTTCAATATCGCGCGGTTTGATTCCCGCTTTGATGCAGACGGCAATGCGGTGGAATTGGAATATCAGGATAGAAGCACTTGGAACAGTTCGCTGATACAACTTGCCTACCGGTTATTAACTGATTCAGAAGATTCCTATTTTTCTCCCTATCATTTGGAAGCTGCGATCGCCTGGGTGCACTGTGCCGCGCCCAAATTTGAAGAGACCGATTGGATAGCCATTTGCAAATATTACGAGGTGTTGTTAAAAATCTATCCAAGTCCGTTTGCTGAAATAAATTATGCAGTTGCTTTGCAATATAATCATCAAAATGAAAAAGCATTCAAAATCCTGAGCGATCTTCATCGGAATCCATATTTTAACAAAATGCCAGTTCTTGAAATTTCGATTCGAAAATATTTTGAACGATTGGGCAAAGGGGCAGATAAAACGTTCAAAAAATAACTGCTCTCGCCATGTCCGGTAATCTCCCATCTGGTTGTCTTAAGTGACAAGCCAAATAAAAAATGAAAAAAACGAAACGCCTAGTCAAATTTTTCCTGCTATGGGCAGCCATTTGTTCGCTTCCTGGTTTTGCACCACAATCCTCCGATTGGCTCCTTGAAAAAATGCCGGTCGATCTCGAAAAAGATTTCGCCCTCAGTGCACTTCCCCCACACCTTCGCGATCAGTCGACCGTTTACCTGCTTGACCCAAATAAAGGGTATTATGTGGCACGCAAAGGAACCAACGGGTTTTCTACACTGGTCATACGCACTCTTTGGGAAAAGGCAGAATTTTCACAGGATTTATATGCAGCCATCAGCTTTGATCCGGAGGGAGCTAAAGTATATTTACCTGTATTTTTTGATGTAGCCGCAATGAGGGGATCAGGTAAATACACTCCACCTCAGATAAAAGACATTATCGTAAAAAGAGTTAAAGACGGAACGTATAAAGCGCCAGCAAGAACCGGCGTTTCTTACATGCTCAGTCCATTATTGCGTGCTTATGATGGTGATTCCATTGTCAACCAGGTCATACCTCATTATATGTTTTATGCGCCTGGAGTAGACAATGGTGACATTGGCGGAGAATGGGACGGACACGGTCCATTTGCAATAGGTACCGGTGATGCTCTCGATAAGAAAAATTCGATTTTTAATTTTATCATAATTCCAGCAGGTGACGCCGAAAAAGCGAGGATCGTCGAGGCAAACAAAGATCTACTGCGAAGGCTGGCGGAATACAAGCCCTATCTGAAAATCAATACAGAAACGAGTCCTGTTACCCATCATCATCATTAAGAAGCCAGCAACAATACTAATTTTGTCCATGATCGCCCTGAATAAATGTTGAAGCGTTAGCATGAATCCGAAATCTTTATGACTTCAAATCAATAATTACATTTATGCTGAGAGCAACGATCACTGTATTGAATAGAAATGATAACAATCCATGAAGTAGAGCCAGCCTTCTTATTTGGCGCGAAACAATGCTGATATCAGAAACCTGAAAAGTCATTCCGATAACAAAAGAAAAATAGGCAAAATCAAGATAGTCAGGATTTAATTCGTTATGAATCTCCAAAGCAGGTACCCAGTTCACATCACCGGATTGATTATTGGCATAATACAAATGTGCATACCGAAAGGTAAATATGATGTGAAGCAACAGCCAGGAAAAATTTACCCCTGAAATGTAAATAAGTGTTTCGACATACTTGTTGAGCAACCATTGTTGTTTATTTAAGAGCAGAAGAAATATACCAACCAGGCTGCTTACTGTTGAAATTAACACGATCATAAAGACAACAGACCTGCTTGCGTCCTGATTTTTTACGAGTAACCTGATTTGCCTGGGTTTCATGGTAAAAAAAGTCACAGCACTCATTAGGATCAAAACCATGCTAAAGACGTCCCAACTGATCATGATCCTCGTTATCCATTCCATCTGCAAGCCTGAAACGATCAATATAAAAAAGGTAATGACACATGCCGAAAAAGCAATCAATAATTTATTTGCTGCCGGCATGCGGTTGAAACGGTTTGTCGTTGTATTATTTTTTAGCAAGGCAATCTTTTCTGGTGCTAATTTCGATACAAAAAACAAGGCATAGAAATTTTTTAGCATTAATTTTCCCTTAGCAGTCTGCAAAGCAAAGTTCGTTATTGCACAAAACCGGGAATAATTCATCCCCGGTTTTGTCTTTCATAATGACCCGAATCTATCCATCTCTTGTCAGGAGAATAATCCTCCTTTCTTAAGTTCTCTGGATTGTTCTCCAATTTTAAATCCATTA
>DATGFZ010000242.1:0-2922 GCA_035308805.1 Puia sp.
GGAACATGATTACAGCGGCCAAACTGCGGTCTATAATGATCCAACTGCTGCCGACGGTAAACCTTCCGTTGCCAATTATATAAAGAAGATTTTTTTAGTGAGTGATAATGATGCTTTCAACAGATTGTATGAGTTTTTAGGGCAGGAATACATCAATGACCGATTACATAAAATGGGTTATGCTGACGCGCAGATCCTGCATCGTTTATCCATTCCGCTCAGTGATGATGAAAACCGCCATACTAACCCCATCGGTTTTTATGATGCCACCGGAAAACTGTTGTATAAACAGCCTATGCAAACAAGTCAACTGAAATATGCACATAGAAATGATTCTTTGGGAATTGGTTATTATGACAACGATGGTCGTTTCGTCAATCAGCCAATGAATTTTTCAGAAAAAAACAGAATTTGTCTTACAGACCTGCATAATATTTTACGTGCCATTCTTTTCCCCAATTCGGTACCTGTCAATCAACGGTTCAACCTCAGTAATGAAGATTACCAGTTCGTTTATCAGTATTTGTCACAATATCCGCCTGAAACGAATTATCCTCCGTACGATTCTGCACATTACTGGGATGGATATGGAAAGTTGCTTTATTGGGGAAGTCAGAAAGCCACATTACCCAAGAACATTCGCATTTTCAATAAGGAAGGGGACGCTTATGGTTTTTTAACCGACATAAGTTATTTTGTTGATTTTGATAAAAAGATTGAATTCATGTTAAGTGCAACAATATATTGTAACAGTGACGGGGTATTGAATGATGACAAATACGATTATGAAACGCTTGGGATGCCTTTTATGAAACAACTTGGCAGGGTTATTTATGAATCTGAACTGGGCAGAAACCGCAATTATGCGCCCAATCTTTACGGATTTAAAATAAAGTATGACAAATAGTTTTCGTAGATTGTAGCGATTTTTTTTTCAGATCTTGTTTATTGGTGCATTATGAGAAAAATAAAATTAATTTCCTACATTACTTTCCTGGTAGGGTTTATTTTTTTCTCGTGCAAAAAGGAAACGAAAATAATTTATCAGACACAACAGGCAGATTCTGCTTATTTGTCCATAACGAATGCGTCACCGTCCATTTCCAATCTTCTTTTTTATGTTGATAACCATTTCATCCCATTACCGGATTCTCCTTTTTCATTTGGTACTACAACATTTCATACCTACATAAATGCCGGTAACCAGATTAATCCGACGATTCTGAATTTACCTTATATAAAAATTCCCGCAGGCTACAGACAACTTTCCTTTAACTCGGTGTCGCCGGACGGGGCTTTTTCGATGACAAGTTATTTTAAATTGGGAGTGAATTATTCCATTTTTATTGCGGATACCGTTGCGCACGGGCAGGCGCAGTGTGTGTTGTTGCAGGACAACATCGGGGTGACGGATTCCACCCACGGACTCATTCGATTTATAAATCTTTCTCCGGACTCGCCGCCGATGGATTTATATGCTTTTATTGACGCGGGAATGACCGGATATAAAGTTTTTTCTAATTGTGGATATCTGCCAAACGATAACAATTCAGTTGTAAACGCTCAATCTTTCTCAACCATTGATGCGGCACCGTATTATTTTATTGCTACGGAAACGGGCACGAATAATATTATATTGGAAGGCGGATTAATCATTAATGGCAAAAGTGTTGTAACAATTTATGCAAAAGGATTTGTTGCCGGCACGGGAGAAAACGCAGTCGGCGTTGGCGTCATTTCATATCAACAGAAATAATTTACCATTTACCCAATTCCCGCACATCTTTCCCCATATCTGGTATTTCCCATCTGGGTTTGTTTTAATACTTTTGCGCAAATTATAAAATCAGCATGATGCAATTGTCTTCCATTCTTACCCGATTTAACGAGCCCGAAACTTTAAAAATGGCAAAGCTTGGTCGTGAACTCAGAGCAAAGGGAGTCGACGTGATTGACCTTAGCCTTGGTGAGCCTGATTTTGATACGCCCCAGCATATAAAAGACGCCGCAAAAAAAGCAATTGATGATAATTGGAGTCATTATACACCGGTTCCGGGTTTTCTGGATTTGCGAGAAGCGATTTGCGAAAAATTCAAAAGAGATAATCATCTTGATTATAAACCTGAGAATATTGTTGCATCAACGGGCGCCAAACAAAGTCTTGCAAATGCTGTATTGGCTTTAGTTGACGAAGGTGAAGAAGTAATTATCCCAACACCCTATTGGGTGACATACTCTGAGTTGGTGAAAATTGCAAAAGGGAAGGTGGTTGAAATCCGTTCAACATTGGAAAACGGATTTAAGATAACACCGGGGCAGTTGGAAGCTTCTATCACCAATAAGACAAAAGTGTTTTTATTTTCTTCTCCGTGCAACCCTTCCGGTGCAGTGTACAATAAAAAAGAACTGGAAGAATTGGCCAACGTTTTTAGAAAACATTCCGGTATTTTTATTATCTCCGATGAAATATATGAGTACATAAATTTTGTTGGCAGGCACGAAAGCATTGCACAATTTTCCGATTTAAAGGAAAGAGTGATTATCGTCAATGGATTAAGCAAAGGTTTTGCGATGACCGGTTGGCGCCTTGGTTATATTGCGGCGAGCATGGAAGTTGCAAAAGCCTGTGAAAAATTACAGGGGCAATTCACCAGCGGAACAAATTCCATCACCCAAAAAGCCGGAGTGATCGCATTAACTACTGATTTGAAACCTTCCATGCAAATGGTTGAAGAATTTACTCGACGCAGAAAAAAAACCATGGAATTGGTAAAAGCAATCCCCGGAATAAAATGTTTTGAACCCGAAGGGGCATTTTATATTTTCCCGGATGTATCTTATTATTTCGGTAAATCTGATGGAACAAATACAATTCATAACTCCGCGGATTTCTCCATGTATTTATTAAATGTTGCACATGTA
>DATGFZ010000243.1:0-7469 GCA_035308805.1 Puia sp.
CAAACCGTCTATGGCAATATCGCCGGAAGCATAAGTGGTGATATTTGAAGTAAGACTATTTCCGAGACCGTCAACAAAATTGGACGTTATTAAAGTCCATGAGTTTGTCGCGATCTTGTAATAACAAAGATTTCCATTTTGATCTATACAATAATATCCGGTACCATTAAAATCGACACAACCAGAATTTACATTAGCTGTAACAGGGCTTACTGCCAGAACAGTATAGGTATTAGTAGAAGGATCGAAAGAAACGAACTCTTGTGGAGTTGAAGGAAAATTTCTTTTAAAATAATAAAATTTGCCGTTTTGTGTATTATACCCCACAGCATTTGCAGAACTCGGAGCATTACCTGTATATGCAGGATTTAGTGCTGCTCCTACAACACCCGTGTTGACGTTGATCGGATAAATAAATCCGGAATTCGTCATCCCGTAAATTACATTAATTGGGTCTGAGCAGATCTGCGCATTAACTTGAGTAATACACAATGTAAAAAATGTTAGAACAACCAATACATTTACAAAAGACCGTGTTAGCAGGATAAAAATCAGTTTCATTTTTTTAATTTTAGAGTTACTGATTTTTCTTAGGGATAGTTGACGATGAAATTCAAAGGAACTTGGTGTGCACGCTATTTCAAGGCAAGTGCCAGAACATAATGATCTGAAAAATAGGTTGTTAGTAACGGTCGAGGGTATTACTATTCCAGAATTTGGAACAAATTCCAAAAAGGGAGCAAAATACCCAATAGTAAAATTGATCTGAGGAGCTAGAATTCTGAGGACGAGTCATATGGTTGTTCCTGACGAGTCGCGTTGTATCATAAACGAACAGCTTGTGTATCATAAACGCACTAATTCGTATTATGGAGCGAATTAATAATATGCAAATCAAAAAATTATACTCTGGCAATAAAATTGAAAGAACTGGCTCAATGAACACGCCCGTGCTATTATCTGAAAATAAAAGCATTTTGTTACTCTGAATAGCATGAAATCGGAGTTACTCCTTACCTGACTAATAGTACAAAAAAAAGAAGCTTGAGGAAAAAACCAGCTTGAAATCCAAATTCAGATAATGAAAAGCCAAAACCGGCCGAGACTCGTAGCCTGTCAAATTAGAAATATCTGTTATGCTCAGAAATTATGTTAAAATTGCCTGGCGAAACCTGCTTAAAAATCGAACCTATAGCATCATTAATGTTGCCGGTTTGTCTTTTTCAGTTGCATTCTGCTTATTATTATTTTTCCACATCCGCTATGAGCAATCCTTTGATACATTTCACCAAAAGAAAGACAGACTTTTTCGTCTTGAAATGACCAATCTCTGGAATGTGGGCGATACGAGTTCTGAAAAAAAACATCTGTTTTCTTTTCTTACAAAAAATGATGATGTTGATAACGCAACCCTTTTCCCTTTAATTGTAGGCCCGGATATGCAAAATACATTTCCTGAAGTAAAAAGTATTACGCGCTTACAAAACCTGAGCGATCATTTTGGCGATCAACTGGTAAAAGTAAATAACCAGGTATATAAAGAAAGTCGCGTGGTGTATGCTGATAATAATTTCTTCAGCAACTTTTCCTTTCATTTGAAACAAGGCGATCTGAAAAAAGTTCTTTCTTATCCAAACAATATTGTATTGTCTGAAAATGTTGCAAAAAAATATTTTGGGAGAGAAAATGCCATTGGCAAAACCCTTTCATTAGTAAGCGACAGCAATAAGCTTTATACGGTTTCTGGCATTGCTGCTGAAGTGCCGGATAATTCGAGCATTCAATTTGATTTTGTAATACCGTTAATTTCAGATCCGGGTTATGCACGAAACATTACAGAAAAATTTAACCAGAGTAATCATGTTTTTATTGTTGAACTGGCTGATGGAGTTTCAGTCGAAAAATTCCAGGCAAAATTGAATGTATGGGTGAAAACTTATTTTGCTGATTATGTAAAGGATTTCAAAGATGCCAACATTAATAATTTTCATTGGTATTTGCGACCTTTGGCAAGCTGCCATTATAGTGTTGCCCACGATTGGGGGCATTATACCAATGCAAAAAATATTTACCAGTTAGCTTCTCTGGTAATTGTTATTTTATTGATCGCTTCGTTAAACTATATTTTGCTTGCAATCTCCAATGCAGCAGCGCGATCGCAAGAAATTGGCATTCGTAAAGTAATGGGTGCAAAAAGAAGATCTATCATTTTACAATTTTGGGTAGAAACGCAGATCATCGTAATTATCGCCGTGATTGCAGGATTATTATTATCGCAATTATTTATTCCTTTATACAATAGTGCCATCAACACCCAATTAAATTTTTCAAACATTTCCTGGAAAGAAGTTTTGCTCGCATCAGTTGCATTATCTTTCTTGCTGGGGATAATAGCGGGTTATTACCCAGCACTGCTCATTTCAAAAATGAAACCGGCATCTATTATTAAAACTTTTCAAACCTTTAAGATAAATCCGCGATTTTCAAAAGTATTGGTTGTGCTACAATACACCGCATGCGTGGTTTTTATGATCTCTGCTTTTGTCATCAGAAAACAAATGCAATACATCACTAACAAGGATCTGGGTTTTGACAAAGAACAAATATTGATCGTACGGAACCCAACATGGGATAATAAGTTTACAAAGCGCACTCATGATGCGCTGAACGATTTTGCTAAAACTCAACCGTATATTTCTTATTTCTCGGGAATGAATGGTGGGCTAGATGGTTCAGGCAATACAAATGGATTTATGCTGAATGGAGTCCAACAATGGCGAAAAGAACTAACTGTCGATTATGACTATTTTGAAATGTTGGGATTGAAATTTGTGCAGGGAAGACCTTTTTCAATAAAAATATCTTCTGACACTTCCAAAATCAGGAAGGTAGTTGTTGTTAATGAAACTCTTTTTAACATGCTGGGTAAAACGGCAAAGGTTGATCAATTTTGCGAGCCCATAAACGCGACAATAATTGGTGTGGTAAAAGATTATCATTTTGCATCACTCTCTGAAAAAATTCAACCGGAAGAACACCGGTTGGCAAATGGTTTTGAAATGTCTTTTCTTTTCAAAATAAAAGCCGGGCAAATGCAGCCTGCAATTTCAAAAATTGAAAATGAATGGAAAACGATCACCCACAATTACCCTTTCGAGTATACATTTCTTGATCAAACCATAGCGAAAATGTATGAACCGGATGATCGCTGGCAAAAAACGATCCAGGCTTCCTGCTTTTTTGCGATACTGATCGCATGCATGGGATTGTTTGGTTTATCCGCGATTAATGCAATTAACCGTACAAAAGAGATCGGTATCCGTAAAGTGCTTGGAGCAAGTGTAAAGGATATCGTGACTACATTATCATCATCTTTTTTGATAATGGTGATTATTTCCATTGTCATTGCAACACCGTTTGCGTGGTGGTTAATGAATAAATGGCTGGAAGATTTTGCCTATCGCATCAATATCAGTTGGTGGATGTTTTTGGTTGTTGGAATTACAGCAGTAATAATAGCACTAGGAACCATAAGTTTCCAGGCGATTAGAGCAGCGCTCGCAAATCCAGTAAAAAATTTGAGAACCGAATGATGTGATGATATCCAATGCTGATGATATGATAATAAATGCATGGATCTACCTGAAGATGATGAGGAAGATAAAATTTTCATTGGACATGGATTCCGGACCTCTTTAGCACGGTGAGTACTAAGAGGATGAAGTATAAAATTGAGGTCATCATAATCCCTCTTTTAGGTTCAGAAACTATTTGGCGGCTGCGTTTTAGGCAATTAAAGCAGCGGCTGCAAGCCCGAGCGTGCGCCGCAACATGTGGAATGGACCAATGCCGGGAAACAAATTCGAAAAGGGAAAATTCAAAATATAAATTAAAGTATATAGAAATCGTACAACGTATAACTAACTTCTAAGATTCCAACTATGCTAAAAAATTATTTTAAAACTACGCTTCGAAATCTTTTCAGAAATAAGGTTTATTCGTTCATCAATATTTCCGGGCTCAGTCTTGGACTTGCCTGCGCAATGATGATCGTATTGTACGTAAAAGATGAAACGAGTTACGACCGTTTTCACGCCAACGTTAAAAATATTTACCGCGTTACTGTAAAATCGCTTAATCCGGACGGAAGTGCTAATGTCGGAGGCAACACAGGGTACCTGCAGGGTCCACGTTTTACCGCAAACGTTCCTGGCATAAAATCATTTGTCCGCATCCAATCCAATTACCTGGATATGAAAAACGGTGATGATGTTAAGTCGGAAGAAATATTTGATGTTGATTCCAACTTTTTTAGCATGTTTTCTTTTCCACTGATAAGCGGAAATCCCAAAACGGCATTGCTGCTACCAAATTCATTGGTAATCTCTGAAGATGCAGCAAAGCAACGGTTTGGCACAACACAAGCGATCAATAAAACAATAATGGTAAAGGATAATGACAATTTTGTTCCTTACACGGTTACCGCTATTGCAAAAAACTGTCCGCAAAATTCCTCTATAAAATTTAAAATGCTGACGGCGATAAAAGTTTCAAAAGTAGATGCGACAGATAATAATAATTGGTTCAATATTTTTCTAAACACCTTTGTTGTGCTTGATGCAAACGCAAACATAAGATCTGTTGAAGCGCAAATGCAAAAATATTATGAATCCGACGCAAGAGAAACTATTAAATTAATGGCTGAGAAATATGATCTAAAAAGCAAACAAATATTCCTGCTTCAGCCATTTACAGAAATGCATCTCAGTAAAGAACTTGGTGCAAGCAACGGGCTTGTTGATGGCAGCAACCCGGTTTACTCTTATATATTGACAGGAATTGCTGTTTTCATTTTATTAATTGCCTGTATCAATTTTATAAATCTAACCATAGCGCGTTCCTTAAAACGCGCAAAAGAAATTGGCATTCGTAAAGTTGTTGGCGGGGAAAGAAAGCAACTAATCATTCAATTCCTCGGAGAATCTTTTACACTTTGTTTTATAGCTTTTGTATTGGCAATACTGATCGTGCAACTCGTTTTGCCTGTCTTCAATCAACTTTCTAATAAGGCGCTTTCACTTTCCTATCTTCTGGATTTAAAATTAGTTGCAGGTTATGTGCTGTTATTTTTGTTCACCGGGTTGCTCGCGGGTTTTTATCCTGCCCTGGTTTTATCCAAATATAATCCCGTACAAACATTGTACAACCGATTTCAGCTTGCAGGGAAAAATTACCTGCAAAAATCACTTGTTGTATTGCAGTTTGCGTTAGCCTCCTTTTTGATCATTGCAACGCTTACTATTTTTTCTCAATTTAAATATCTTACTACCGAAAAACTCGGATACGATGACAGCAATCTTGTTTTGGTTGAGAGTGTTATGAAAGCGGAAAAATTTGCTGTGTTAAAAAATGAATTATTGAAGGCGCCTTCGATCAAAAATGTAGCTCCGAAAAATGGCGGCTTTTGGGGAACTATTGCAAAAGTAAACGGAGATTCCATTTTGCAATTCGCATATGAAACTGTTGATGAAACGTATATCCCTTTATTGAAAATTCAGGTGCTCGCCGGAAGAAATTTTTCTATAGAATATCCCTCAGACTCTGCGCAGTCGGTTTTGGTGAATGAAGCATTTGTAAAAAAAGCAGGTTGGAAAAATCCCATCGGGCAAGAAGTAAATTTTTGGTACAACAATAAAAAATACAAAGTCATCGGCGTGGTAAAAGACTATCACTACGAAACGCTTGCCAAAGGGATTGATCCGCAATTATTTACCATGAAGCCAAATGGGTTTGGTGTTGTGTATATAAAAATAAAACCAAACAGCGAAACTGCAAGCCTGCAGCATATTCAAAAAGTATTTAGAACACTGTTTCCATACAATCCATACACTTTTAAATTTAAGGACCAGGAAAACCTAAAAAATTACGAAGCGGAAAGCAAGTGGAAACAGATCATGCTGTCTAGCGCCATACTTACGATTTTTATTTCTTCAATCGGATTATTCGGACTGTCTGTATTAGCTGCAGAAAAAAGAACAAAAGAAGTGGGTATAAGAAAAGTGCTTGGCGCTTCAATAGGCAACGTAGTAACCATTTTGTCAAGAGATTTTTTGAAACTCGTACTTATTGCCCTGTTTTTATCAATTCCACTTGGCTGGATCGTTGCAAACCAATGGCTCGAAAATTATCCTTCGCGTATAACCTTGAATTGGGAAATGTTTGGCATTGCAGCATTCATCGTAATTTTTATTGCATTGGTCACTGTTAGTTTCCAGGCTATAAAAGCGGCGGTGGCAAATCCAATAAAATCATTACGGACCGAATAACGAGTGCTTACTGGTGAGTATCGAGTGGGAAAGACAATTTTGGGTGAAGGCGGCATTTATGCCTGTGTTTAAATCGGATATCCATAACAGAAATCATCAATTCAAAATTTTTCTTTTATGCTTAAAAACTTTCTAAAGATCACTCTTCGCAAATTGCGCCGTAACAAAGGAACATCTGCAATTAATATACTTGGATTATCGATCGGTATGGCGAGCTCGATGCTGATCCTGATCTGGATCAAAAGCGAAGTCAGCACTGACAGATTTCACAAGAATATTGACAGACTTTATTGGATATACAACCGAAATAAAATCAACGGGGTTGCGGATGCCGTAAGCCAAACACCATATGTGCTGGCCAGTGCGCTGAAACATGATTACCCCGAGGTGGAAGCCGTTACGAGATTTAATAACGTGACCTTTTTATTAAGTGCCGCGGAAAAACATTTTAACATTCGCGGTGCATTTGCTGACTCCAGTTTTCTTACCATGTTCAGCTTTCCTTTAATGAACGGCACAGCAGGCACAGCTTTGAGCGACCCTTCGGGAATTGTGATAACAAAAAATCTTGCAAAAAGATTATTTGGCGATGAAGCGCCATACGGAAAAACAGTTCGCATTGACAGCAGTGCAAACTTCAAAGTAACAGGTGTATTGGATGATTTGCCTGGTAACAGCACATTTGATTTTCAATATTTATTACCCTGGAGTTTTATAACGCGCCTCGGTTGGGAAGATAAAAACTGGACTAATAATTTTACGTTTACTTATGTTTTGTTAAAACCGAAATCTTCAGAGGCCGGATTCGATTCAAAAATAAAAAACGTAATCATTGATCATACAAAAGGCGCGCCTTATCAATCAACAGCGGAATTATTTACGCAACCATTGAGCAGAGCATATTTATATGCAAGCGCAGAAAACGGAAAATTAGTTGGCGGAAGAATAGAAATAGTAAGGTTGTTCACCTTGATTGCGGCATTTACTTTGTTGATCGCGTGCATTAATTTTATGAACCTTTCCACTGCGAAAAGCGAAAAACGTGCGCGGGAAGTCGGCATCAGGAAAGTCTCCGGCGCACATAGAGAAAATCTTATTGCACAATTCATGGGTGAAAGTATTTTGCTTTCTTTTATTGCATTT
>DATGFZ010000244.1:0-3580 GCA_035308805.1 Puia sp.
AATGTATTTGTCCATATTTATGGGAAAAAACAAACCAAGCCAGGCCGCAAAATGGGGCATGTAACCATTTTACACAGGGATAAGATAGATCTCATTCATATAGCACACAAGATCAAACAAACAATGAGGGTGATCAGCGAAACGCAAAAAAGTCAGCATGGACATGTCACAGAATGATTCACCGGTTGACAGCTGCGGTTTTGCCACGCAAAAAATAAACAAAACGATTAAGCCATGTTAAAAGTCGGCATCATCATGGGCAGTGACAGCGACCTTCCGGTTATGCAAGCCGCTGCTGATATTTTAAAAGAATTCGCCATCGAATTCGAACTCACCGTCGTCTCCGCGCACCGGACCCCGATGCGTATGGTTCAATATGCAACGGAGGCCAAACAACGCGGATTAAAAGTGATCATTGCCGGTGCCGGCGGCGCCGCACATTTGCCGGGAATGATCGCATCACTGACGCCATTGCCTGTTATCGGCGTACCAATCAGATCTTCCAATTCCATTGACGGTTGGGATTCCGTTTTGTCCATCCTCCAAATGCCTAACGGGATCCCCGTGGCAACGGTGGCCTTGAATGCTGCAAAAAATGCGGGCATACTTGCCGCATCAATCATTGGCGCATTCGATGAAGTGATAGGTACAGAAATGGAACTGTATAAAAAAAATCTGGAGTCGGATGTTCTCGCCAAAATAGAAAAACTAAAAAAAGAAGGGTGGCAGAATAATTTCGATAAATAATTACGCAAAGGTGACCATAGTTCCCCCGGATCGTCCACGATCGGAATGCGTTCGCTGCTTGGAGCCCGGACCTTTTGCCTGAAATAATTGTCTAAATACTTACATTTATTCTTCCAAAACCAACGATATGACCACCCTGATCAAAAAAGCCATTCTTTTTCTTTCATTCATCTTCATGATAACTTTCGTTGTTTGCGCCCAGCAGGCAGGAAAAGTAATAGAACAAAAAACATTGCATAGTTCCATTCTGAACAAGGAGGTGAAATACTCCATTTATTTTCCATCGGATTATGATTATTCTCAGCGAAGCTATCCCGTCGTTTATTTATTGCATGGATACACGGATGATAATACGGGCTGGCTTCAATTCGGAGAAATAAACCGCTATGCAGACAAGGCAATTGCCGATGGAACAATTCCGCCAATGATCATTGTCATGCCAAACGGGGATTCAAGCTGGTATATCAACTCATACGATGGAAAAGAAAAATATGAAGATTTTTTTGTGAAAGAATTTATGCCGGCGATCGAAAAAATGTACCGCATAAAAGGAGAAAAAAAATACCGGGGGATTTCGGGGCTGTCAATGGGCGGGTACGGAACAATGTTATACGCGCTGAAATATCCACAACTGTTTGCTGCCGCCGCACCACTGAGCGCCGGGGTGTTTACTGACGATGAACTGGTCGGGTTTGAAGACAATGATTATGATTTAGTCTTTGGGCCTTTATTCGGAAAAGGTTTAAAGGGAAAAGATCGTTTGAATAAGTCCTGGTACAATTATTCGATTTTAAAGTTGGTTGAAACAAAATCTACGGAGGAGCTTTCTAAAGTACGTTACTGGATTGATTGCGGTGATGATGATTTTTTAACTAAGGGAAATTGTTTATTGCATCTGGCGTTCAGAGATAAAAAAGTTCCTCATGAATTTCGCGTACGCGACGGATCTCATAGCTGGACTTACTGGAGAACGGGAATTACAGATGCTTTACAATTCATCGGAGAAAGTTTTCACCAGAAATAATCACCCCGGTCCTGACCATTCATTCAAAACTGCTTTCTGCCTTTTCTGAAAATCTCCGGTGAAGCCCGTTCAAGAAAGGACTTTACCCCTGGAACCTGAGATTCAAAATTATTGACAATCAATTTTTCATTTCTCTTCCAGCACCACGAACTCCTGTTGAAGCGCGAGTGAGTTTTTGTAAAGCAGGTCAATAAAAGCTTTTCCCCATCTTGCATAATAAGGAATGAAGTTTTCTATACGTTCCTGCAAATTATTTAATGGAAACAGTACAGATTTTATTTCATGAATTTGCCTGCGCACATCTTCAAATTTTCTTTTTTCATTCCGTAATAACTTTTTTTCAAACTCTTTGATCTCCTTTAAAGCCTTTGCCTGTAAAGCTTCTACGTGTTGAACCAGGGTGGCGTCGACATGTTCTCCGATTGATTTTAAATTGCCGTAAAAATTTTCTGCTTCAGTAATTTCCTTTTCAAGACTTATTTTATTGGTTGATTCTTTTTTCACCAGTTCACTGATCAATTCATTTTCGGATTTAAAAACATCCGCCATGGTAAATCCTGCTTTATTTATCTTTGTTGCCCATTCTTTTTCAATGATCAAAAATGAATTTCGTAGGACGAGCATTGGATAGGGAACAGCATAATGTTCAAAGAGATTTTTTAATTCGAGCCAGTAGGCTGCTTCGCCTCCACCCCCAATAAAAACGATATCCGGTAAAATAGTTGACTGATATAGTCCGCGCAAAATAACATTCGGACTAAAACGCCCGGGGTTATTGCTTAATTCAGCAAGAATTTCTTGTTTAGAAAATCGAATATTTGTATTTCGTATTTCGTATTGCTCATTTTTGAATTCAATCAATTCTCTGAGATTGTCTTTGAGATAAAATAAATTAATCTCTCTTGGGTTTGCCTGCACCTTATATTTTTCAGGAAAAGCGCCAATCGTTTTTTCCACAATCGATGAGGGCATTCGATTCAACAGGTCATCTTCAAAAACAGGTTGCATAAGTCTTTTCAGAATTGAACTATCTGGAATCAACACAATCAACCCGTATTTACCAAACAATTCATTAAGAAGAGAAAAAGTGGCCGATTGAACAGTTTCATTTTTTAGGTAGCTGTCCTTCAGCAACTCAACCAATTCTTTTCCAAAAGGCTGAACGGAAAACTCGCCCTCGATTCTTGCAATAATTTTTTCAAGCCCTGTAGTTTTCATTCTTCCTACAGCCCCTGTTTGTTTGGTGTCCCAAACAATTTTTTCATTATCAAGATAGATATGGTTCAGTTCCTCAAGATCGGCATCTTCATTTCCCATATAATAAACCGGGACAAAATGGTATTGGGGCAATTGTTCAGATAAGTGGTTCGCCAGTTTTATGGCATGAAGGATCTTGTAAATAAAAAATAAGGTCCCGGTAAAAATTGCGGGTTGATGAGCGGTCGTAATGGTAAATGTATTTTCAGCGCAGAGGCTTTCTATATTCTTCCTGACAATTTTTGAAACAGGAAGGGTGCTGTATTGTTTGTTCAATGCTTCCACCAAAACTGTTCTTGGGGTCTTAAACCGCTCACGATCATGTATAACGGATTGTATTCCCTCGATGGAAACCGGGTGTTTATAAAATGGAGTTAACAATTCTACGCCATTCAAATAATCAGTGGTCAAATTGGAAAAATATCCTGTCTGTTGGTATGATAAGTTAGTCGCAGTACAATTCATAAAAGAAGTAAAAATAAGAAGTCTGTGCAAATCCGGTTCAACCGTTCAAACAATTCACCCGAATCGCTCTGCACGGAAAGCAGAACA
>DATGFZ010000245.1:0-8089 GCA_035308805.1 Puia sp.
CTTCTCCGGGATTGATGGTTTTGCATCCGGCTAAAGCTGCCATAAAAAAAATCAAACTGCTGCTTTTAAGATATACATTTTTCATGTTGAGGGGGTTTTACTTGTTTTTGAATCGACGTTGAATGAGGAAGACGAGAAAGACCTCTGGCAGGTTTGGAAGCCATCCGCCAATTAACATTAACTTAAGAGAGCAAGATTTTTATCGGTTAAGCAGGCTTATGGGTTTGCGACGCGGGACGATGCCGCAATGATGAAAATATTTCTTGATCAAATGTCAGATGATGAACAATGACTTGTAATTACAAAAATATCTTTTCGCCAATGCCAATCCGAAATGCCAATCAATTTGGATTGGGATGATCATTCACTGACGCTTTTTGATTACGTACACAGACGGCATTAACCTATTCAGGCAGGGTAATTCTTTCCGGTTTTTTTTATAAATTATCTGATAAACTTACCATGGAAACGGAACAAGGCGCAATGATAAAATAGTTAACCAGGTTGAATAGAAAAAAAATTCATCATTTCAAACAGCTTGTACACCCCAGGCAAAATTTTTCGTTTCGTTTTTTTAAGTTCAGGCTTATCCTGTAACATTTAAAAATAAATGTCGTCTTATTTAATGTTCGCCTTACATGAGTATATTTTATTTCAAGCAAAGGGCCGATGTCGTGCGCCCTCCAATCAATACCTGTTGCTTCAGAAATATATTAAATTTATAAACGATGAAGACTGCTTACAAAATGATTATCCTGCTGGTGATGTCTTTTGTCTTTAGCCAGGCAGGGGCACAACAAACTGAAGAGCGCTACGAGCGGGAGATAGATTATCTTCGTTACCTGCCTCCGGGTTACGGCAAGGATACCACGAAACGTTGGCCACTCCTGGTTTATCTGCATGGTGCCGGCGAAACGGGGCATGATCTCAATTTATTAAAGGCCCGCGGGTTGCCCGGCCTGATTGCGAGCGGGCGGAATTTTCCTTTTATCGTTGTATCACCGCAAATAGATTCAGTCTTTGGCTGGAAATGGGAATTGGACGACCTCTATCACTTTGTGCTTGACATGGGCAAAAAGTTTCGCGTGGACCAAAACCAGATCTGGCTGAGCGGGATCAGTATGGGAGGCTTTGCGGTTTGGTCCTTTGCGATCAGCCATCCCGAACTTTTTGCCGCTATTGTACCCATCAGTGCCGGTGGAGACAGCTCCAGGGCCTGGAGATTGAAATACATGCCCGTATGGTGCTTCCACCGCGAGTCGGATGCTGGTGTGCCCCTTTCAGGCGATCTGCACATGATGGAAGCATTGAAGAAATATAATCCGAATAACCGCATAACGATCTACCCGGGCAGCTATCACGGGAGCGACCACGATGCATGGACCGAAGCGTATAGTACTGACAGTTTGTATACCTGGCTGCTTGCTCAAAAAAAATTTGCGTTTCGTGAAATCAAAATCCCGCCGGAACAGCTTCAACAATTTGCCGGAATATATATAAATCCCGACGATCCGGCTGATACCGTTGTGATCATGGTGCAGGGTGGATCGATCAAATTTGTCAATCCCGATAAAAGCACTCTTGAACTCAGGCCAAGTGCCGGGAATGTATTTTTCGTCAGACCGGACTGGCTGGCGACCGTTGAGTTTTTAAAAGATAAAAGCGGCAACACTTCCCGGTTGTTCATTATGGACATTCTGGATGGTAAACGTTTATATTATGATAAAAAAAATTAGCATGAAAGCCTGCGTGTTCGCATGCAGGCACCTTAGCTTTTTGTCAATGCAAACGATCTGCCCCATAGCGCACAACACCTGTATCAAAACCGTGCATTTTTATTTTGTTGGTTTTTGGATAATGTATTAATTGACAATCAAAAATGATTTTGGTCTTTTTGTTGCTGCGAATATGGATAATCATTTCTATATGCTTAAAAGCTATTTTAAATCTGCCTATCGCCAGCTGCTGAAAAATAAATTATTCAGCATGGTAAATATTACCGGTTTGTCCATTGGCATGGCAAGCATTATGGCCTTGTCTGTTTTGATTTTTCAATATGTAACAACCGACAGCAATCAAAAAGATATAGAGCAGATGTATTATCTTAAAACAAGCGGTGCTGACGGCAGTGGTTATGCGGTAACGCCTTATCCCCTGTTGGGCGAGATTATAAAGCATTGCCCCGAAGTGGAGGCAGGAACGCACATTCAGCAATGGTATTATCCCTGGCTCAAATATGGGAACAAGGAATTCCAGGAAACTACCGCATTTGTAGATACAGGATATTTCAGTGTATTTCAGTTCCCTTTCAAATACGGAAATCCATTGACTGCATTACAGGATAAATACTCGGTTGTGCTTTCAGAAGAAATGGCAAAGAAATTTTTCGGCAATTCCGACCCCGTTGGTAAAATAGTTACTGCGGATGATACGGTCCAATTAACCGTTACCGGCGTCCTGCAACATGTGCCGACCAATTCGACCGTTCGTCCGTCGATTTTAATTCCCACTGCGTTGCTCGAATCAAATGCTGATTTTAAGAGTGGCGCCAACTGGTACAATACCTTTGCATCAAATTACCTCAGGTTAAGAAAAAACAGTGACCTCCGGGTTTTCGATACAAAAATTGCCGCCATCACAAAACTGAATTATCCGCCCGAAGAAAAAGGCAATAAAGTACATAGCGTTCCATACAAGCAGATCACGCAGGAGAATGCCCCGCTTATCGGCGTGATCATCAAAGGCGCTTTAGGTGCCGGCTTTGTCATTTTACTGATCGTGTTTTTAAACCTGATCAACCTCAATACAGCCGGTCTGTATACCCGCACAAAAGAAGTAGCGGTTAAGCAGATGCTGGGAGGAAGCAGGCGCAGCATTGTTTTGCAATTTTGTATTGAAAACGGCCTTGTTGTTTTTCTATCTGTTTTATTAGCCTGGTTTATTTTTTCGTTATTGCTTTTGCCTGCCGTCAATGAAGTTGCCCAGGATAAGTTTGGTGAGATTGAGACCGGGATCGTAAAAGATTACCCGCTCATCATGTTGTTCGCGGGCGTCGGCTTGCTTTTCACCGTTCTTGCTGCGAGTTTGCCTGCATTAAAATTAGCAGCGGTAAAAGTCACTGATGCGGTAAAAGGCAGGCTGGTATCCGGTAATCATAAAAACGATGCCATAAGAAATATTTTCATTACCATTCAGTTTGTATTTGCCGTGACGCTCATCTGTGTGACCATTATCCTGCACAGCCAGATAAGCTATATGAAAGCATCGCCGCTCGGTTTTAACAAAGAGAATGTGGGTGTGGCAAACATTGATCTATCCTTTAAGGATAAACCTGCTGCCACGGCAAGGTTCGAAAGCATCATCGGCGAATTGAAAAACAATCCGCATGTACGGGCGGTGTCCGTCAACCCCAATGTGCCCACCCAGTATTGGGATAATTACAATACTTTTTACGATCCCCTCACCAATAAGGAAGTCAACCTAAAACAGGCGCCGGCGGATGCCGGATTTGTGCCTGTCTATGAGATACCCATCATACAAGGAAAAAATTTTGATGATGCATTAGCCGCCTCACAAAAAAAGGGCGTGCTGATAAATCATTCCGCCATGGATGCCTATGGCTGGAAGGATGCCGTCGGTAAAACCATAAAATCAAAAGGCGATAACCAACCATACACCGTTATTGGCGTGATGGAAGATTTTCATTACCGTGATCTGCAAGGCAGCATTGAACCATTGGTACAATTTTACACCGGCAAGATCTCGTTGCAGGAAGGAGGAAAGCTGAGTGTGCGAACTGATGCCGGTTTCACGGATCAAATCATGCATCAATTGGCGGAGTCATTCAAAACGATGCCAAGCCGCCGGGATTTTAGTTATGAGCTGATGGCAGATAAAGTAGATAAACAATACACACTGCTCAACAGCATCCTGAAAGTAATCAACTACATCGCTTTATTGACCATACTCATCGCAAGCATGGGAATGTTTGGCCTGATCAGCTTATTTGCGAGAATGCGTGTTAAAGAAATAGGCATACGAAAAGTATTGGGCTCCAGTGTGGCAGGTATCGTGCAATTGTTATCAAAAGATTTTTTACTGCTGGTATGTCTTTCTATTGTCTTCGCAACCCCTGTTGCATGGTATGTGATGCATCGCTGGTTGCAGGATTTTGCGTACAGAATTGACATTGGCTGGTGGATGTTTGCGCTGGGTGGCTTCATCGCATTGCTCATTGCGTTTATTACCCTCAGCTATCAATCCATAAAAGCAGCAACCGTAAATCCGGTGAAGAGTTTGAAAACGGAATGATTAATAAACATTGGGATTGAATTCAAAAACCGGAAAACGCAATAAGATCATTGATCAAAGCATTAGCTGATTTCGCTTTCTCGTTACAAATTTAAAAAAGCTAGTTTACCTACGACATTTTCGTTCACTAACGTACTATGATTGTATCAAAACCGTGCAATTCATTTTTGCCGATTTTAGTAATGCATTATACAAGAATCAAAAATGATTTTGGTCATTTTGTTGCTAGTATATTTAATACAAATTGTTTTAATTTTAAATACTTAATGCCAGATTCAGGCATTCATTCAAAATTTAGCAGTTTTATTTCTCTTTGTTTTCATAAATATTATACCAAATCTGACAAACGATGCTCAACAGTTATTTGAAGATCGCCTGGCGCAATATTTATAAATATAGGTTCCACAACGTTGTAAATATTATCGGACTTTCAGTAGGGGTCGCAGCATGTCTGATCATTTTTCTGATTACCGATTTTGAACTTGGCTTTGAAAACTTTCAGCCGGATAAAAACAGAATCTATCGGGCAGTAACTGATGTTAAGAATGAGAGAGAGACTATGCATTTCCCTCTGATCTCCTATTATGATACATACTTTATCAGAAAGCATTTTTCTGGTGTAGAAAAGATTGCTTATTTTTTTAATTACTATTTTAAGTCAAAAATCATCACCAAGGGGCAGCCTGACAGAACTTTCCCAACTCCCGACAAAGGCAAGGAGGTATCGGACATCATTATTGCGGAACCCCAATATTTTGAAATATTTAAATACCAATGGGTTGCAGGTAACTCATCTTCAGCCCTGAATGATCCTTTCCGAGTTGTGCTTTCTGAGGAAAAAGCAAGATCTTATTTTGGCTCGATTCCTTTTAAAGAAATGCTTGGTCGTGAAGTGATCTACGACGATTCACTTCACTTAATGGTTTCCGGGATCGTGAAAGATTATGGAAATAACACTGACTTTGCATTTAAACAATTCATTTCATTCGCTACGGTGATGCAAAGCTTTCTTTCCAAGAGTCCTTATAACCTCGGGGCAGCCGATCCATCAAAATTAGGCTGGACAGATTGCGGTCAGGCATTTGTTCAATTGACAAAATCCGCTTCTCCGAAGCAGTTTGAAAAGCAAACCGCCTTTCTCAACAGAAGAAGGAATGAGCAGATGGGCAACAGGGCGAGTTCAGATATAAGAACGATTAGGCTTCAGCCGCTCAGTGATATTCATTTTAACCCTGACTATTCCGGAGATTTTTATTCCAAACAGACAGACCTTTCAACCCTTTATATATTGATCACAATCGGTGTTTTCATACTATTTATTGCAGCCGTAAATTTCATCAATTTGTCTACGGCTCAGTCGATTCGCCGTGCAAAAGAAGTTGGCATCCGAAAACTATTGGGGGCCAGCAGAAACTCCCTGATCATTCAATTTCTCAATGAGACGTTTTTACAGGTATTGGCAGCTGTTATTCTCGCCATTACGATCGTTTGGTCAGTTATCAGGCAATTAAAGGACCTGATTCCTGCAGGAATAAAACTTGATCTTGATGACCCCCGACTTTGGGCCTTTCTGTTATTGCTGACATTTTCAACCACTTTGCTGGCAGGCTTCTACCCTGCCAAAGTACTCTCCTCATTTCTGCCCGCTGAATCATTGAAAGGAGGAGCTTCAAAGATGCCACTACATAAGCAATTAATAAGAAGATCGCTTATCGTTATACAATTCACGGTATCACTGGTTTTCATCATTGGAGCTTATGTGATGGGAGACCAGATACACTACATGTTGAATAAGAATCTGGGATTTAAAAAAGACGCGATAATCATCATCAATACACAATTTGTTCATCCCAAAAAAGATCTATATGTACTGGCAAGGGAAATACGGCGATTCAATGATATTGAAAAAGTAAGTGTGAGCCAGGAACCTCCGGAAGTGTACTATAGCCGTGGCGGACTAATTCTTTGTACCAGTAACGGAATTTCTACAGAAGCCCAATACAGATCGGGAGATGATCAATACCTTCCGCTATACAATATGAAATTGACTGCAGGAAGAAATCTTCGCACATCAGGAGTGAATGATTCTGTTAAGGAATATGTGATCAACGAGACTTGTGTAAGAGCGCTTGGTTTTAAAAAATCGCAGGATGCAGTCGGACAGTATATCAAGGAAGGATATTTTGCAAAAACTTTATTTCACACATTTGCAGAAGGGCAGATCGTCGGGGTGGTATCCGACTTTCATTCACAACCCCTTAATTCACCAATAAATCCAGTCTGTATCGGTTCAGCAAATGATATTGGCAACGGCACAATAAATATAAAGTTTTCATCGTGGACGGATCAATCCAAAGTCCTTAGGAGGGTACTTAATCAGATCGATCTCCTCTGGAACAAAATGTATCCGGGAGAAAATTATAAGTACGATTTTTATGATAAGTTCATTGCAACATTTTACAACAGGGAACAAAGATCTTCTGCGATCGTCGATTTAGCCATGATCATCGCATTGGTCATTTCCTGCATGGGGCTTTTTGGGCTGATCACCTTTATCACAGAACAAAGAACCAAGGAGATCGGCATAAGAAAGATTCTTGGAGCTTCTTTCATGAATAATGCCCTCTTATTCTATGGTGATTTTACCAAGCTGGTATTGTTAGCGTTGGTACTTGCAGGTCCTGTTTCCTGGTGGATGATGCATAAATGGCTGGAAAATTTCTCCTACAGGGTAAACATCAACATCTGGGTATTTGTTGCTGCAGGTGTTGCTTCGATCTTAATTACTTTGATCACGATAAGTTACAAAGTCATTAAAATCTGTCTTTCAAATCCGGTAAAGAGTTTGAGAACGGAATGATTTGTTTGGGTGGCAAATTCGGTAACAAAAATTAATTTGATCAGATTAATTCATTGGATTTCATAACCCGGAGGTCGGGGGTTCAACTCCCTCTCTCGCTACGATAAAAGCCCTTGTTGAGCAAATAAAAGCGCAGTATCCGGTTTGTAATTTGCGTACACATTACTTAAACTATATAAAAGCATTGCGCGGCTGCTATCACGTTTTTCATTTTGCAATAAATTTTTTAAACTATCAACAGTGTGTATTTGGCAAAGGAAGATGACGAGGCCAGAGATATGAAAAATATAATTTTAATGAATTTTCTCATTTTGAAATAATTGTTAACTGAATTTAAATAAGATTCAAATGAGAAAATGGAATTAAGACCTAGAGATTATCAATTTTTTTGAGTAAACTGTAAGCTCCCATTATTTTCGGTCCATATATAATTCGGGTTTTCTAGTTTTTATTTATTCCAGGGAAACGGATTATTGGTATTCAAACACGGAAATCGTAAGTCCGTCTCGCTTCGAACCAATATGGATTTATTGCAAAATGAGACGCTCAAAGATCAGAAAATGCAATAAAATCATTGGTCAAAGAGTCCGCTAATTTTCCCATTCTCGCTACAATTTTTAATAGCCGGTAAAGATTTTTCTTTAGCGGCTTTTTGTTTTTAGTTTTGAAAATGAAAGTTTGTCTTTTTTTTGAAATCTTCAAAATTATCTTGTAACATTTCTATAATGAAGTTCGTACTACAACATACTTTCTGTTATGAAAAGAATATTTGTTGCTGTTACATTTCTATATGCTTTGCCACTCTTAGCTCAGGAAAAGCTAATGGAGGAGTTAATGAAAAAGTACGGTATTCCGGGCATACAGCTCGTTTGCATAAAGGGTAAGAGTGAGGAAGCTTTCAATCTCGGCACGATAAGT
>DATGFZ010000246.1:0-11743 GCA_035308805.1 Puia sp.
TGAACTTTTTTAAGATAATCATCCATGCCTTTCCACAATCCAAAAAAGGCAACTTCCGCGGTATTTGGAATAAAAGAAAAAATGGTATTTTTTAAATCATGGTTGATTGCATTCAATACCTGTTCTGTAAGGTTATATCCAAGGGCAATGCGCTCCCGGTAAATTTTTTCATCGCTGACGCGGGAAAAATAAATCCGTTCAAAACTACAAGCCCTTCTTTCCTTTGGGGGTAAAATTTCCTGGACTGATACCTCTCCGTTTGATTTTACAATTAATCCTTTTCCCGGCATCAGTTCGAGCACTTCATTTTCGTCCACATTAAATACCGTTCTGATTGCCGAACGTTCGGAAGCGGCAACAACCACCTCTTCGTTCAAATAATAATAAGCCGGTCGTATCCCATTGGCATCTCTGAAAACAAATGCATCGCCGTTCCCGATTAAGCCCCCAACGGTAAATCCGCCATCAAAAAGAGGAAGCGCCTTTCGCAACATCCCTGTCACATCGAGATTTCCTGGTGCAACCTCATCTGCCTGAACCAAAAAATGATGAATCACTTCCATCATCGCAGCAAGATCGCTTTGCTTTTGAAAATCGCCGGGTTCAATATTTATCAGGGCAAACAACTCATCTGCATTGACCAGGTTAAAATTACCTGCCAAAGCCAGGTTTCGTGAGGGGATCGTATGCCGTTTTATAAAAGGATGGCAAAACTCCACATTATTTTTCCCATGGGTCCCATAACGCAGATGCCCGAGCAACAATTCCCCAAGAAAAGAAATATGGCCTTTCATTAATCCGGGATGGGCGGCAATGTCCGGCTGATATTTTTCCAGCTCTTTTATCTCACTAAAAATTTTTGAAAAAATATTCGCGATGGGCTGGTTTTCGATGCTTCGTGTTCGGTTTAAAAAGGGGTGACCCGGTTCCACATTTAATTTTATGGTAGCTACCCCGGCGCCGTCTTGTCCGCGATTGTGTTGCTTTTCCATTAACAGGTACAGTTTGTTTAACCCATAAAGGACTGTCCCGTATTTTTGTAAATAGTAGGAGAACGGCTTTCGTAACCTGATGAATGCCAGGCCGCATTCATGTTTTATTTCGTCACTCATGAAAAATAAAACGCAAAGGTAAATCTTATTTGCGTAACAATAATGCTAATTCATGGCAGGTAATCCAAAATCGAAAAAAATCAGAAATAGGTCGCCGTGGTATTGACGAAATTGACCAGGGATGCAGAATTTTTCAGTTTGAGTTTTTTCAATATATTATGCCGGTGAACTTCTACGGTTTTTAAAGAGATGGCCAACAGGGATGCAATTTCCTTGGAGGAGGATCCTTGTTTGATAAAATTAATTATCTGCATTTCCCGCTCGGTGAGCGTATTAATATTGGGCGAGCTTATTTTTTCATCAAGTATCTGATCTGAAATGATATTTTTTATTTCACTACAAATATATTTATCTCCATTGTTAACAGTGATGATCGCTTCGATCATTTCTTCTTTCGACGAATTTTTTGTTACATAACCGGAAGCGCCAAGCTGCAACATTTTTTTTGCATAGGCTGGTTGCGAATACATGGAGAGACCGATAATTTTGGAAGAGGGAGAAATTTTTCTGATTTTTTGTGTCGCTTCTAACCCTGAAAAAGGATGCATGTTGATATCCATCAGCACAACATTCGGGTGCGTTTTTTTTGCCAGCTCAACGGCTTCAGCGGCGTCCCCGCTGTCGGCAACAACCTGGAAACGCGAATCATTATTAAGTATATAACTCCAGATTTCCCTAATCAGTTTATGATCGTCTGCAATTAAAATACTGATCTTACTCATAAAGCGGTTTAATAGTTCGGTTAGCTAAATCATAACTGATCAATTACTTCCTTATATACGGAATGTATCCTAAAAAGCAATTCAAAGAATAATCAGACCCTTTTGAGAATTGTCGCTGAATAAATGAAACTTTTTCGGAATTTCCACTGATCTTGTTTGGAACAGAAAATAAAACACAGACTAACTTTTTTGATAGGAAAAAAGAATTGATTAAATGATAGCATGTATTTCGGGAATTTCCAAATCTACTGATCATAGAAATTTTTTTATAGCAAATCCCCTATCTAAAGCAATACGTTAAGTTACACATAATTGCTTTTCCAATAAATTAATTTAATCCATTTAAGTAGTAACCCTTAGTCTCAGTTGTTTGATGCAGTGCCTGACGTCTGCCATTTTGCGAGATTGCCGCAGTTCTTATACTGGGGATCTATCATGATATAAAATGTAGGAATTTTTGTTCGAAACCATTTTTCCACAACAGTTTGTTTTTTCTCCTGCAATTCGCGTTGAGCAACGCGGTCATAATCATCTTTAAGGTTTTCGCGATGAGGGTCGGATTTGGAAAGAAGTAAAATAATATGGACTCCTTTTTTTCCTCTTTCATCCGTAAAAACGGTTGGAGCAGAATAGTCTCCGACTTTCAGTGTAGCAAGCAGTTTTACAATATCCTTATCCAATTCGTCAATTTTCAAATAGGTCGAGCCATCTTTTGCAAGTTTTAATCCACCGGTAAATTTCGCAACTTCATCATCACTAAATTTTGATACGGCTGCGCCAAAACCAATGGTGCCTGAGATCAAGAGCGTGCGAACTGAATCAAGCCTGGCGACGGCTTCAGCTATTTCGGCGTCGGTGATTTGAGGAACACGCAAAATTTCGCGCACTTCGGCATCATCTCCCGAACGACTCATCATCTGAATAATGTGGTAACCGAATTTTGATTTTATGGGAGCCGAGATTTGTCCTTCCTTTAGCCTGAAGGCTGCAGCCAAAAAATTTGGGTCAATCTGTTTATCGGTGCGGTTTATATCAAGCTTCCCGCCATTGTCTTTTGTGCCGGGATCGTCAGAATAAAGTTTGGCCAACACTTCAAATTTTCTCATCCCCGATTCCACCTGTCTCTTATATTCGTTCAATTCGTCAATAGCCAGTCTTTCTATATCCCGGTTGGCTTTGGGATAAACTAAAATTTCTCCCACCTGTAGTTCTGATTCATAAAAACGCAAGCTGTCTTTGGGGATCCTTTCATAATATTCCTTTACTTCAGCCGGCGTCACTTTAATATCCTGAACAATTTTATTTTCCATGCCGGTCGCGAGTCTTTCTTCACGGATAGGCTCACGAAATTCCTCTTTTAACTGGTATATGGAGCGGCCTGCAATTTGTTCAAGAGCATCTTTACCACCATATTGGCTGATAAAAAACCTGATCTTTTGATCAATGGTAGCATCCACCTCTTCATCACTCACCGGAATAGAGTCTTTTTCAGCCTGCAGCACAAGCGCTTTCCTGATGAGCATTTGATCAAGCACCGCGCAATCTTCAGGAGCCTGGCCACCCTGCCTCACCACATCTCCAATTGCATTAACAATATCAGAATTCAATATAATTTTATCGCCAACAATGCCGGCAATTTTATCTGCAACTACTTTTTGCTGGGCGAAT
This sequence comes from Puia sp., assembly GCA_035308805.1. GTDB lineage: Bacteria > Bacteroidota > Bacteroidia > Chitinophagales > Chitinophagaceae > Puia. Next base: position 3,503 of record DATGFZ010000246.1, read on the forward strand.
AAAAAGCAACAGACAAAAAAAGAAATGGATGTGAAGAATAATTTTTTCATAAAATGAAATGCCAGCATCAAAAATAATTTCAGATTGTGGCATATCTGAAAGATGAACGCGATTTAACAAAAGCTTAGAAAAGCGGAACGTGTTTGTTTATAGCGTACGCTTGATTTCTTCTTCGTCGTAAGCTTCCACGATATCGCCCACTTTAACGTCATTGTAATTCTTGATCGTCAATCCGCACTCCATTCCCGAGACGACTTCTTTGGCATCATCTTTAAATCTTTTTAATGAAGCAAGTTCGGCAGATGCCCCTTCCCCAACAGGATAAACGACAATACCATCACGTATTACGCGAACCTTTGCATTGCGGTTTATTTTTCCATCCAGCACAAAACATCCTGCAACGGTCGCTTTATCAAATTTGAAGACGTTTCTCACTTCTACATTGGCAATAATTCTTTCCTGTATTTTTGGCTCAAGCATTCCTTCCATCGCACTTTTCACTTCTTCGATCGCATTATAAATGATCGAATACGTTTTGATTTCCACGCCTTCATTTTCAGCCAGTCGTGAAGCCTGTACGGATGGACGAACATTAAAGCCGATAATAACCGCATCGGATGCTGTTGACAGCAGGACATCGCTTTCTGTTATTGCCCCAACTGCCTGGTGAACGATTCGAACTGCAATTTCTTCTGTTGATAATTTTTGCAATGAATCGCTCAATGCCTCAACTGAACCGTCGACATCCCCTTTGATAATTAAATTCAGCTCTTTGAAATTTCCCAGAGCCAGGCGACGACCGATCTCATCCAGTGTGATATGTTTCTTGGTCCTTATTCCCTGTTCACGCAAAATCTGTGAACGTTTGTTTGCTACTTCTTTTGCCTCACTCTCATCCTCATAGACCTTAAATTTTTCACCGGCCTGCGGAGCGCCATTCAAACCTAAAAATAATACCGGCGTTGACGGAGGCGCAGTTTCCACTTTTTTATTTCGTTCATTGAACATGGCTTTCACTCTTCCATAATGCTGACCGGAAACGATGATGTCTCCATTTTCCAAGGTCCCGTTTTGTACAAGAACGGTAGTAACATATCCTCTTCCTTTGTCAAGTGTTGCTTCAATAATTGTTCCCGATGCTTCCCGATTCGGATTTGCTTTCAGATCGAGTATTTCCGCTTCAAGTAAAATTTTCTCCAATAACAAATCAACGTTAAGTCCCTTCTTTGCAGATATTTCCTGTGATTGGTATTTTCCGCCCCAGCTTTCCACCAACAGATTCATGGAAGCAAGCTGCTCATATATTTTTTGAGGATTGGCTCCGTCTTTATCGATTTTATTGATAGCAAAAATCATTGGCACATTTGCAGCCTGGGCGTGGCTGATGGCTTCCTTTGTTTGAGGCATCACCGCATCATCCGCAGCTATCACAATTACGGCAATATCGGTGACCTGCGCTCCACGGGCACGCATGGCAGTAAATGCCTCGTGACCGGGCGTATCAAGAAATGCAATTTTTTTGTCGTTCGCCAATGTCACTTCGTAGGCACCGATATGCTGGGTGATTCCGCCCGCTTCTCCGGCAACAACATTTGCGCTGCGGATGTAATCGAGCAAGGAAGTTTTCCCATGATCCACGTGTCCCATTATGGTAACAATGGCGGAACGTGGAACTAAATCTTCAGGATTGTCTTCTCCTTCATCTTCTTCCATTTCAGCTGCGTCATCGATACCAATAAATTCAACCGTGTAACCAAATTCACCCGCAACCAATTCGATGACGTCAGCCTCCAGTCGCTGGTTGATGGAAACCATCATTCCCAAGCTCATACACTTGCTGATAACCTCTGCATAGCTTACGTTCATTAAATTTCCCAATTCGCTGACACTGATAAATTCAGTCACCTGCAGTTTGTTGTTTGTGGTTTCCTCAGCTCCTGTCTGGTCAGACATCTCTTCGCGGCGTGCGCGGCGGTATTTTGCTTTTAAGCTTTTTCCGCGACCGGAAGCGCCTGCAAGCTTCGCCTGCGTTTGGCGAATTTTTTCCTGAATTTCTTTTTGATCAATTTCTTTTGCTTCGTGAGGATGTCTTACATCAAGACGTCTGTTTCTGTTATCTCCACTCCCGGGTTGCTGATGAGGCGGTGGTCCGTCCCGTCTTGGAAAGCGATTGTCGCCGCCGGGAGGAGGTCTTCTGTCACGTTGAAAATTGCCACTGTTATTATCTCTTTGAAACTTCGGAGGTTCTTTTTTCTCGATAGGAATTCTTTTTCTTTTTCTTTTTTCATCAGAAGGCTTTGGCCGGGTTTCACTATCGACAGGTAATTCAATTTTACCCAGGATTTTAGGACCTTCTATTTTATCTGCCTTTATATTTTCAATGATTGCATCTGGTTCTTTATTTTCTTCAAGTATGGAAATATTTTCTTTTTCCTTTTCGGACGTGGCAGGTTGTTTTTCCGGCGTTTCAATTTTTTCTACTTTTTCTTCATCCCCTCCTTCTGTTTTCTCTGTCGGTTTCTTTTTTGCGGTCTTTTTCGGCCTGGTGGAAGAATCAATTTCGTCAAGGTTTATTTTGTCAATCACTTTGGGTCCCTCAATTTCCGGCGTTTCCATTTTCATAATCTGCGGAACGGGCTCTTCCTTTGGCGGTTCAGGCACTACCACAGGTTTTGGGGGCTCAGGCGCCTTTGCAGGTTCTTCTTTTGCAATTTTTTTCGGATCTTTTTTGAACAGAATGGCTTCGTCTTCCTTTTTCTTTTTTACTTCCGCGCTTCCTTTTGGTAAATCAATCTGGTTGCTTTTGATTTTGGCTACTTTATCGCCCTGGAATTCCTGTTGCAGAGAAATGTACATTTCTTCCGTTAACCTTGAAGTGGGTTTCAGATCATCCTTATTAAATCCTTTGCTCACCAAAAAATCTACAAGGGTATCCTTACCTATGTTGAATTCCTTGGCTGCAGCCATTAATCGCATTGTTGTTGTTTCTGCCATAATTTTTTAACTAACTCCTAATGGAATTTTACTTTTTTATTCTTTATCAAATTCTGCCTTCAGTACTTTTCTTAATTCGTCAATAGTTTCTTTTTCCAGGTCAGTTCTTCTTTCTAATTCTTCTGTTGTCAGGTTAAGGACGCTGCGTGCCGTATCGCAACCGATTTTTTTCAATTCGTCTATTATCCATGGTTCGATCTCATCGCTGAACTCTTCCAGATCAATATCAAACTCTTCGACTTCTTCTTCATTATCACGGAACACGTCTATGGTGTGACCCGTTAATTCCTGTGCGAGTTTGATGTTTACTCCTTTTCGTCCTATGGCCAGCGAAACCTGGTCGGGTTTTAAATAGACATTTGCATGTAGCTTTTCGCTGTCTATCTCCATGCTGGTAATTTTTGCCGGAGTAAGGGAGCGTTGAATTAAGAGTTGAATATTATTTGTCCAGTTGATTACATCGATGTTCTCATTTTTCAACTCACGAACTATACCGTGAATGCGGCTGCCCTTCATGCCAACACAAGCGCCAACAGGATCGATTCTGTCGTCGTAGGATTCAACAGCAACCTTAGCGCGCTCACCGGGTTCACGAACAATTTTCTTAATAACGATCAAACCGTCAAAAATTTCGGGTACTTCTATTTCCAGCAATTTAGCAAGAAACGAGGGGCTGGTACGTGACAGAATTATCACCGGTGAATTATTCTTGAGGTCCACTTTCTTGACTACGGAACGAATGGATTCTCCTTTCTTAAAATAATCCTGTGGGATTTGCTCGGACTTGGGTAAAATCAATTCACTGCCCTCCTCGTCGAGCAATAGTATTTCTTTTTTCCAGACCTGGTAAACTTCCGCATTGATAATTTCCCCAACCCGGTCGCTGTATTTTTTTACGAGTACATTTTTTTTCAAATCGCCGATACGGCTTGCCAGCGTTTGTTTTGCTGCCAATATCGCACGCCGACCGAAATCTAAAATTTCCACTTCTTCGTACAATTCTTCGCCAACTTCATAATCCGGCTCAATTTTTACCGCATCGCTGTAAGCCACCTCTGCCAGCGGGTCAATAACCTGACCATCATCTACAATCATCCGATGACGAACAATTTCCAAATCGCCTTTTTCTGCATTTACGATCACGTCAAAATTTTCGTCGCTTCCGTATTTTTTACGCAGCAGCGTTTTAAAAACATCTTCTACCACTTTCATCATTGTAGGTCTGTCAATATTTTCAGCTTCTTTAAAATCCTGAAAAGCTTCTATCAGGTTAATACTGGGCATAACTGTAATTTTTTGAATCTTTTAAAAAACTGTTTGAATTTTGGTTGATTTTATATCGTTGAATAAAAAACGGTGATCAATGATTTCTTTTCGCTTGTTTTTTCCTTTTGTTTCTTCAATAACAATTCCTTCCTCTGAAACTTCCGTTAGTCTGCCTTCTTTTTTATTTCCCTCGTTCAGTATCACTTCTACATTTCTGCCGATGTTTTTCTTAAACTGGCGAATTGATCTTATCGGCTCATCCACTCCGGGCGATGATACCTCAAGAGAAAAATCTCCTGACGGAAATAAATTACCTGCTTCTATTTTTTTATAAAGAACTCTATTGAACTGAACGCATTTTTCAATCGTAATCCCTTTGTCGCCATCTAAAAAGACTTTGACGTTATTGGTAGGTTTTATTTTTATGCTTACCAAAAAATAATCCGGTTCGTTGGCCAGCATGCCTTCCAGCATCGCTTCAATTGCCTGATTTTGAGTTTCGCTGACCATAACAAAAATGAAGAAGGGAACGATTTCGTCCCCTTCTGTTGTTTCATATATCGGCGCAAAGATAAGGTAAATAATATATTACAACAAAATCCATAAAATAAGTTTCAGTAAAGTTTTTCTTGTGAAAGAGCCTGCTTTTCAGGTTCAGCCCGTTAATATTTCAAAGTTTGAATGCTTCGTTAATAATGGCGGCGATTCCGTAATTTTAAGCAAATACTAATCATGAGTGATCCCGAAAATCTTGTTTCTTTTTTTAAAGAAAATAAATCGCTGCTTAAAGAATATATAGAAACCCGATTGGCAATATTCAGGCTCCAGGCTATAAAAATTTCATCTAAATCAGCGGGTTATCTGGTTTGGATCATCGTTTCTTTGTTTCTTCTTTTTTTAATTGCTATTTTTTCAGGAATGACGCTTGGTTACTGGCTTTCTTCACTAACCGGCAGTAATATAGAAGGCTTTGGGCTTACGGCTTTGTTCATGCTTGTAGTCTTTGTATTTTTCGCGGTTTTCAGAAGAAAATTATTTGTGAACCCTCTGGTAAAAACGATCATCCAAAGTTCCATGGAAGAAATGGACGAAGAGGAAAATGCAGATTAAATCAATTATTTATGGCCAATAAAGTCTACGATCTGGAATCGCTTGATAAAGAAATTGCGCGTTTGCGCGCACAGGCAAAATTGCTGGAGAATAAAATGGATGAAGGTTTTTCATACCTGCAGGAACATTCTTCTTCCCTGATGATAAATACTTTATTATCCGGAATAATTAATAAAAACAGTGTGACGGGGAGCATCGTTAATCTTTTTGCGCAGAGTGAAAGGTTACAAAAGACGCTGGGCAATCTTGCCGAAATCTTAATTGACAGAATTGCAAACGTGCTTGATTTTTTAGTACATAAGATCGCGCCAGAGAAAGACTAATGCTTTGTTATTTTACCTGAACATTTTTTGAGAAGATTTGTTTAGTTGTAAATTCGTTGATATGGCAGACATATTTTTAATAGCGATCGCGTTTTATGTTTTTTATAAACTGGTTTTTAATTTTATCGTCCCGGTTTATAAAACAACTACACAGGTAAAGCAACAATTCAGAAATATGCATGACAACATGCAGCAACAGGCGAATAATTTTCAAAAACAGCCGGAACCCGAAACAAAGAAGGAACAGGTCAATACTTCAGCGGGAGAATACATTGATTTTGAGGAAGTGAAAAAATAAATTCGAACAAGATCTGTAAGTCAGCTCAAAAACTCCACTCCATGTCAAGAATGGTTTTTCCCGGTTCAAGAAAATAGCCTTTCAATCCTGCCTCGTTTGCACCTTTTATATTTACGGAAGCATCATCAATAAACAGCGTTTCTGCAGGTTGTAAATCATTCTCATCAATGATGTAGCGATAAGAGGCTACATCGGGTTTTCTCATCCCCAGTAATTGCGAATAATAGGCCTTTTCAAAAAGTTCATCCAGCGTTTCACCGTTAAAAGTATCCCGGTAAATTTTACGAAAGGTCTTTGTATGCAGCGCATTGGTATTGCTGAAAAGAAAAATCCGGTACCTTCCTCCGAGCGTTTTCAAAAGCTCGATTCTTTTTGGGGGGAAATCAAGCAACATGGCATCCCAGTCTTTAACAATGACTGAATCCGGGGCGCTGAGGTTTCCAAGTTTCTTCAAATCACGTATAAATTCTTCATCGCCTATTTTTCCCGTTTCGTAATCCTTAAAAAAAGAGGTTGCGAAACCATGGTGAAAATATCGGGAAAAATCTTTTATCCCTAAATCCACAAATGCTTCCTGGGTAAGATTAATATCAATGTTAAGAATTACGCCTCCGAGATCGAAAATAATATTTTTAATGCGTTGCATTTAATAAAGATAAGGAAGCGGCAGGCTTTGAGCAATGAGGTTCACTGGACACACCGAATTTACACCTTAGGTTACTTTGTGAGGGTAAAATCAGCTTCCTTTACATCCCTGGAATTGCCACCAACAAATACTCTGAAATCGCCGGGCTCATAGATCTGATTTAAATAACTATCGTAAAATTTCAAATCATCGATCGTTATAGTAAATGTCACTTCTTTGCTTTCTCCTTTTTTTAACCACACTTTTTGAAAACCTTTCAATTCCTTTACCGGTTGCGTAATCGTTGCAACCATATCCCGGATATACAATTGAACAGTCTCTTCACCATCATAATTTCCGGTATTGGTAACCGTTAGTTTAACCTGTAATTTATCGTTTGCTGACATTTCCTTTTTACTTAAACTTATATCGCCGTAAGAAAAACTAGTGTAGCTCATCCCAAATCCAAAAGGATAAAGCGGTTCATTACTTACATCAAGATAATCTGATCTGAATTTTTGAAATTCATTCCCTTCAAGGGGTCTGCCTGTGTTTTTGTGATTATAGTAGATTGGAATCTGCCCGACATTTCGCGGAAAACTTGTTGTCAATTTTCCGGATGGATTATAACTTCCGAACAACACATCCGCAATCGCATTTCCGGCTTCCGTTCCGCCAAACCACGTATCTAAAATCGCATTTGCGTGATCGTTTTCCCATGGTAATGTCATCGGCCTCCCATTGAACAATACAATGACAACCGGCTTGCCGGTTTTTAATAAAGCTTTTAATAGATTTTCCTGGCTTTCTTGTAAACCAATATTACTCATGCTGGATGATTCTCCGGTCATATCGGCTGCCTCGCCTACGACGGCCACCACAACATCCGCTTTCGAAGCGACTCTTGTTGCTTCATTGAGCATATCGTCCAGCGAACGATTGTCCATATCAATTTCTGTTCCGAATACATTTACATGTTTGGCAAATTCTTTATCATCACTCAGGTTTGCACCTTTTGCATAGACAATTTTTGCTTCTGTGGCGGCACTTTTTATGCCTTCTAAAACAGAAATGCTTTTTGAGGGATCACCGCTAACACTCCAGGTGCCCAACATATTTCTCTTGCTGTCTGCAAGCGGACCAATCACCGCAATGGTCCCCGACTTTTTCAGCGGCAATAACTGATTATCGTTTTTCAACAGCACAAATGAATGAGCCGCGGTTTCTCTTGCAGCCTGCCGATGCCCCGGAGATAAAATTTCTTTGGTTGCGCGTGCGTCATCCATTCTGCGGTATGGGTTATCAAAGAGCCCCAATTTGAATTTTGCCTCCAGAATTCGTTTGCATGCTTCATTTATTGTCTGTTCCGTCACTTTTCCTTCCTGTAGGGATTTTTTCAATGTGGTTAGGAATCCCTCACTAACCATATCCATATCAATGCCCGCATTCAAAGCCAGGGCAGACACCGTTTGCAGGTCACCTTCGCCATGAGCGCTCATTTCACTGGTGGCGGTATAATCTGTTACCACCAATCCTATAAAACCCCATTGTTTGCGCAACAGATCGGTCATTAACCATTTATTTCCCGTTGCAGGGATTCCGTCTATTTCATTAAAAGAACTCAT
>DATGFZ010000247.1:0-6122 GCA_035308805.1 Puia sp.
TCCGTAAGTAATCATCGGCTCGATGTCCTCCGCATTAATATTTATTTCTTTATCAAAAATCGCACCCGTATCACTGTATAACGTTGACCAATAGGCTAGTTTTTTGTCCCACGCTGTCTCTTTGGGCGCAAATAATCTTCCTTTTATATAATTGAATGTTGTTTCATCTGGAGCGATCATGCCGCAACGCGCGCCCATTTCAATGCTCATGTTGCAAATCGTCATGCGCGCTTCCATAGAAAGGGAACGAATGGCGGAGCCCGCAAACTCAACTGCATAGCCGGTTGCACCGCTTGCGCTCATCAGGGAAATGATATATAGCACGATATCTTTGCTCACCACACCTTTATTCAAATTACCTTCTACATGTATGCGCATCAACTTTGGTTTGCTCTGAAGCAAACACTGGGTCGCCATCACCATTTCGACCTCACTCGTACCAATTCCAAACGCGATATTTCCAAAAGCACCATGAGTAGAAGTGTGACTGTCGCCGCAAACGATCGTCATTCCGGGTTGGGTGATCCCAAGTTCAGGACCAATCACATGAACAATTCCCTGAAACGGATGACCGAGCCCGTATAATTCAATTCCGTGCGCTGCACAATTTTTGATCAGTTCATCAACCTGCAATCTGGAAAGTTCTTCTTTGATCGGCAATTCCTGGTTAATCGTTGGTACGTTATGGTCAGCGGTTGCAACTATTTGTTTGGGACGAAAAACCTTTATACCTCGTTTATTTAGTCCGGAGAAAGCCTGCGGACTGGTCACCTCATGGATTAAATGTTTATCAACATACATTACAGCAGTCCCCCCATCAATGGTTTTGACGATGTGCGTATCCCAGATTTTTTCGAAAAGAGTTTTTGACATTTTAATTTTCCGTATTTCTACTTTTATTTTTTTTGCGACCGGCATATGTTCTTTGTGGATCATCTTTGCATCTAAATCATGCATGGAAGACACCCTATTCAACTTGGTTTCCGCCGACGGCCTCAAGTTAATTTTAATTCCTCTTTAACTTAAAAATTCCTTATTTCCATTTCTTCATTTTCATTCTTCAGTTGCGGACGGTATAAATGCCGGGTTCGTTTTGAACATTCGTAAAGAATTTAAAAATGTTTAAGCAATGGCTTCAATCGGCTTGTAGGTTTTTGCCAATTCATGCAAATCACTTTCTACAATTTCTTTTTTTGTGTCGGCAACTTTTAAAAAACGTTCATACAGAACATCAATATCATTTCTTGTATATTGATAACCGATTTTTTGCAAGCGAAATGCCAGAGCACTTCTGCCGCTTCTCGCAGTCAGCACAATTTTGGATTCACCGGCACCAACTTCTTCGGGATTAATAATTTCATAGGTAAGTGAGTTTTTTAGAAAACCGTCCTGGTGAATTCCTGAAGAATGTGAAAATGCATTCGCGCCGACGATGGCTTTATTCGGTTGAACGGGCATACGCATTGTGTCAGAAACCAATCTGCTCATCGGATTTAAAAGGTGCGTGTTTATGCCGGTATAATATCCCAGATGCTTGTGCTGTTTTATAACCATCACACATTCCTCCATCGAAGTGTTTCCTGCGCGTTCACCCAATCCATTGATGGTGCATTCAATTTGTCTGGCGCCTGCAATGACTCCGGCAATCGAATTTGCGGTTGCCAATCCCAAATCATTATGACAATGACAGGAAATAACTGCCTTGTCAATATTCTTCACATGATTGACCAAGTAGGCAATTTTGTCGCCATATTGATATGGCAAACAATAACCCGTGGTATCCGGAATATTGACGACGGTTGCGCCTGCAGCAATTACACATTCAATAACTTGCGCCAGGAATTCATTATCGGTGCGTCCTGCATCTTCTGCATAAAATTCAACGTCATCAACATAATTTTTTGCCCATTTCACAGCCTGGATTCCGCGTTGCAAAATGTCTTCCCTTGTAGAATTGAATTTGCTTTTGATATGAAAATCCGATGTCCCGATACCAGTGTGAATCCGCGGACGTTTTGCATATCTCAACGCTTCTGCCGCAACCTCAATATCTTTTTGCACTGCACGAGAAAGTCCGCACACTGTCGAATTGGTAACGATTTTTGAAATTTCTTCCACGGAATGAAAATCGCCAGGACTTGAAATAGGGAAACCCGCTTCGATAATATCAACGCCCAGTTCTTCGAGTTTAAGTGCAATCTCAATTTTTTCTTTTGTATTAAGTTTGCATCCGGGCACTTGCTCGCCGTCACGAAGCGTTGTGTCAAAAATGAAGACTTTGTTATCAGGCATAAAATATATTGGAGTTAAGAAAATGAAACAATCCCCAATTTATCTTTGTTTATATTAACGGGGAAATCAAAATAGTTGTTGTTTTACATTGTGCAATGAGTTAAAAAATAGTCAAAACCCTTATCAGTAAAGGCTTTAAAAGGTTTCTAAATACAATGCCCAACCGATCATCCGATACATTGTTTCAATTGATAAAATCGCTGAAAAAATCAGAGAAGCGGAACTTTAAGCTGTATGTGAAGAGAAATTCTGCTGCAGAAGATTTAAAAATCATTCAATTATTTGATGCTTTGGACAGTGTTGATATTTATGATGAATCGCAGTTGCTGAAAAAAAATAAGAAAATAACCAAGCAGCAATTGTCAAATATCAAGGCCCATTTATACCATGAAATTTTATCTAGTCTCCGCTTGATAAAAAATGACGACAATATTGATATCTATTTGCATGAGCAGTTGGATTTTGCCCGAATCCTTTACAACAAAGGATTGTATTTGCAAAGCCTGAAAACGCTCGATAAAATTAAAGAAACTGCGCACCAAAATAACCAGCTTACCTTTTTATTGCAGGTATTATTTTTTGAAAAGAAAATAGAAGCGTTGCATATTACGCGAAGCATGCAGGACAGAGCGGAACGATTGACCGGCGAAGTTGACGTTACAAACAAGCGGCTCCAGACCATCGGAAATCTTTCCAATCTTTCTTTGCAATTGTACAGTTGGTATATTAAGAACGGTCACGCCAGAAATAAAACGGATGAGGAAAGCATCCAGCGTTTTTTTGAGGAGGGACTCGCCAACAGTGAGGATTGTAGCGGGTTTTACGAGAAATTGTATTTGTATCAAAGTTATTGCTGGTATGCATTTATCAGGCAGGATTTTTTATTGTACTATCGCTATGCGCAGAAATGGGTTGATCTTTTTGAGAAGGAAAAATTCATGATCGAAATTGAAACCATTCATTACATCAAAGGACTGCACAATTTGCTTGGCGCACACTTCGATCTGCAGAACTATAAAAAATTCTTGGATACGCTTGAAGAATTTGAAAGCTTTTCCTGTTCAAAAATCGCTCTCCAGAATGATAATAATCTCATCCAGACATTTATTTATTTGAATATTTCCCGCATCAATAAACATTTTATTGAGGGAACTTTCACAGCAGGAAAAAAATTGGTTCCCGAAATATTAGAAAAGCTGGACCAATACCAATTGTACATCGACCGCCATCGGGTGCTGGTCTTTTATTATAAATTCGCTTCACTCTATTTTGGAAGTGCTGATTATGAAACGGCAATAGATTTTCTCAATAAGATCATTAACTGGAAAGTTGATTTGCGGACGGATCTGCAATGTTACTCGAGGTTGTTGCATTTGATCGCGCATTATGAACTGAAGAATTATCAGTTGCTCGAGTATCTTATCAAATCTGTGTATCGCTTCATGGCAAAAATGGAAAACCTTGGAGTCGTGGAAGAGGAGATATTTAACTTCTTGCGGCGTTCGTTCCATCTTTCTCCAAACAGATTGAAACCTGAATTTGAAAACCTGCTTGATAAGTTAAAAAAATTAGAAAAGAATCCATTTGCAACACGCGCATTTTCCTACCTCGATATTATTTCCTGGTTAGAAAGTAAAATAAAAGGTGTGCCGGTGCAGGATATGATAAGAAAGAAGTTTTTGGAACATAATAAAGATATGGGATCCAGTCACGTTGCGAAGGGAAAGGATACATAAAACCCCTGTCAGCAAGGGTTTTGGCGTATATGGCTCCCAGGATCCTGCCAGTCCTAAAAATCTCCCAAAATCCCTGTTGCGACTTATTGTTTTTCGGTGCGAAGTACGTAACTTTGCCGTCCTTAATTTAGGAATATTGTCATTTTTCCATTTAATTTTTTCGTTAAAATATTGATTTCAATAGACTTAATTCCGTTGAACCAAGTGACGATGGAACAGCAAAATCGTCATTCCGGAGTCAGGTCAATAATTTTTTTAAAATAATCCAGTAATATGGCTATTAAAAAAGAAAACCGTCCAAGAGCAGCTTTTTCCAAAATCACTATCGGGTTGGCATCTCCTGATTCAATTCTTGAAAGATCATACGGCGAAGTGTTGAAGCCGGAAACGATTAATTACAGAACATACAAACCTGAAAGAGATGGTTTGTTTTGCGAGCGCATTTTCGGTCCGGTAAAAGATTATGAATGTGCCTGCGGAAAATATAAACGCATTCGCTACAAAGGCATCGTGTGTGACCGTTGCGGTGTTGAAGTAACGGAAAAGAAAGTTCGTCGTGAACGGATGGGGCATATCAAATTGGTTGTTCCGGTGGTTCATATTTGGTATTTTAAGAGTTTACCGAATAAGATCGGCTACCTCCTTGGTATCAGCTCCAAAAAAATGGAGACGATCGTTTATTATGAAAGATATGTTGTTATTCAACCTGGAGTTCGTGTTGATAAGGGACAAAATCTTGGCGACCTTTTAACTGAAGAAGAATATCTTGAACTACTTGATACACTGCCAAAGGACAATCAGTATTTGCCTGATGAAGACCCTAATAAATTTATTGCCAAGATGGGAGCTGAAGCAATTCATGATCTGTTGGCAAGAATAGATCTTGACCAGTTATCATTTGATTTACGCAATGCAGCCGCAAACGAAACTTCCCAGCAGCGTAAAGCCGATGCTTTAAAACGTTTGAGTGTGGTTGAAGCATTCAGGGATGCAAACGAAAGAATTACCAATCGTCCCGAATGGATGGTGATGCAATATATTCCAGTTATTCCGCCAGAGTTGCGTCCGCTCGTTCCATTGGATGGGGGTCGCTTCGCATCCTCTGATTTGAATGATTTGTATCGTCGTGTCATCATTCGAAATAATCGTTTAAAAAGATTGTTAGAAATTAAGGCTCCTGAAGTAATTCTTCGCAATGAAAAAAGAATGTTACAGGAAGCGATAGATAGTTTGTTCGATAATTCCCGTAAATCAAATGCGGTTAAAGCAGAAGGAGGTCGGGCATTAAAATCGCTAAGCGACGTACTCAAAGGAAAACAAGGGCGTTTCCGCCAGAACTTGCTGGGAAAACGTGTAGACTATTCCGGTCGTTCAGTAATTGTTGTTGGCCCGGAATTGAAATTGCACGAGTGTGGATTGCCCAAAGATATGGCGGCGGAATTATTCAAACCATTTATTATACGCAAGCTAATCGAAAGAGGAATTGTAAAAACAGTCAAATCAGCACGCAAACTCGTTGATAAAAAAGAAGCAATTGTCTGGGATATTCTTGAAAATATTTTGAAAGGGCATCCGGTGATGTTAAACCGGGCGCCAACCTTGCATCGTTTGTCTATTCAGGCGTTCCAGCCTAAGCTGATCGAAGGCAAAGCGATTCAATTACATCCTTTAGTAACGACTGCATTCAACGCAGATTTTGATGGTGATCAGATGGCTGTTCACGTACCGTTGAGTACCGCAGCAATTTTGGAAGCGCAGTTGCTGATGCTATCTTCTCACAACATTTTAAATCCGCAAAACGGAACGCCGATCACACTTCCTTCACAGGACATGGTGTTGGGTCTTTATTATATTACCAAAGGAAAAAAATCTACAGAAAAGGAAAAAGTACGTGGAGAGGGCAAAGTATTTTACAGTACCGAAGAAGTCATCATCGCCTACAATGAAGGTCAGATTGATTTGCACGCATTCATCAAAGTAAAAACCAACATCAGAAAAGATAATGGTGAGCTGGAAAGAAAGTTAATTGATACTACCGTCGGAAGAGTGTTATTTAACCAACACGTTCCAGCAGAAGCTGGTTTTATTAATGCG
>DATGFZ010000248.1:0-1538 GCA_035308805.1 Puia sp.
TTGCTTTCCCTAACCCATGCCCAACAACGCCGCTTTCATTTCCAACAACAACAAGAGCAGAAAAACTAAATGCGCGTCCGCCTTTTGTTGTTTTTACAACGCGGTTAATAGCCACTACCTTTTCCTTCAATTCAAGATCGCCGGCTTTAACTTTTATTACGTTTACTTTTGCCATTTTTTTTATTTACGATTGTAGATTTAAGATTCTAAAATTTCAATCCGCCTTCTCTTGCCCCGTCTGCCACCGCTTTTACCCGACCGTGGTAGAGGTTTCCACCGCGATCAAAACGACAAACACTGATACCCAGATCAACCGCTTTCCGGGCGATTGCGGCACCGACCAATTTACCCTTTTCCGTCTTTGTAACTTTTTGTGCAAGGATATCTTTATCACGAGATGAAGCTGAAGCAATGGTCTTTCCATTATTGTCGTCAATCAATTGCACGTATATTTCACTATTACTTCTAAATACCGCTAACCTCGGAGCATCAGAAGTGCCATTTATTTTCTTTCTGATCCGATATTTGATATTTTGCTTTTTAGCTGTTTTAGTCGTTGCCATCTATCTTGATTTGAAAATGTAAAAAAAATTCTGTTATGTACTTTGTAAATATGAAAGCCATTTTCACATGCTCATATTTACAAATGATCGAACTATTTACCGGCTGCTTTTCCTGCTTTCTTACGAACCACTTCGCCAACATAACGAACACCTTTCCCTTTATAAGGTTCTGGTTTGCGTAATCCACGGATCTTCGCTGCTACCTGTCCTATTAATTGTTTGTCTGTTCCTTCCAAAATAATTTTCGGATTTTCTCCTTTTTCCTGTGCTGTTGCTAATTTTAATTCTTTGGGAATTTCAAAAATAATATTGTGAGAGTATCCCAATGCAAGGTCAAGCAAATTGCCCTGGTTAGAAGCTTTGAAACCAACACCAATCAATTCCAATTCCCTTTTATAACCTTCCGTCACTCCTTTAACCATATTGGCCGCAATAGAACGATATAAACCGTGCAAAGCGCGATGACGTATCTGATCAGTTGGACGAAGAAAAGATATTTCATCATCCTTCATTTCAATTTTTATATCACGGTCTACTGATTGTTTCAGTTCCCCTTTAGGACCTTTTACTGTCAAGGTATTATCGCTTGTAATTGAAACAGTAACTCCTTTGGGAAGACTAACCGGCTTTTTTCCTATTCGAGACATAACACTAGTTTGAAATTTTGAAAATTTTGGAAACGTAAAAAATAAACCATCTTTTTTCTCAGCGCTGAGCAGTTTTGAAAACCATTTCCCCATTTTTCAAATCTGCGCACTGCACACATTGCCTAATAAACATAGCAAAGCACTTCCCCGCCCACGTTCTGCACTTTCGCTTCTTTATCGGTCATCACTCCCTTTGAAGTTGAAATGATGGCGATGCCCAATCCATTTTTCGTACGACGAAATTCAGTTGGACCTGAATACTGACGCAAACCCGGACGGCTAACTCTTTCTAAAGATTTTATTGCCGGTTCTTTCGTTTGGGCATCGT
>DATGFZ010000249.1:0-17325 GCA_035308805.1 Puia sp.
ACACCCTGCGGTGAAAAAAGTCAGCAGGTTATTTTTATATCTTGGAACATCCAAAGTGGTGAGGGCAAAAAATAAAGGGAAAATGAGTATAGCGAGTTCTGCCGTCAAATCAGAGACTGCCTGGTCCTTATTGATGGTATAAACAGCACAGATCAGGGATAAACCAAATAGAGCAGTGAGAAACAAAATCTTTCTGTCCTTAAGCCTGGCAAGCTGTGGCTTTTTGAGGTGGATGAGGGTATGTATGGAAAGGCTGAGCAAAATAACACGGCTGTACAAAGAATCAAATGGCAAACTGATCCCAAACAGCGCCAGGTGATAATAGGTTATTTTGTCAGCGAGATTTTCCTTTATGACAAATAATTTTCTCAATGATTTATCTTTAGATAGCAGGCACAAATAAATTCTTCGTACCGGTCAATAATATTTTCCCAGTTAAATTCATGATTGATTTTTTTCAGGTTGTTGTTGATCATCTTTTCTTCATTGACACCAACCCTTGTGCTATCAATAATGTGTTGCACATCCTGGTGATCAGAAAAATACAACGCATCATTTTGCAATACAGCCTGGTTAAACTTATTGTTGTGGGAAGCGATCAACGCCCCGTTTGCCATCGCCTGCAGCAGCGACGGGTTTGTTCCTCCGGCACTATGTCCGTGAAAATAGATATATGCTCTTGCAAGCAGGTGATTCACCCGTTGAGGATTAAATATGGATCCGGCAAATTCAATTCGGGTATCCTTTTTGAACCGGTTAACAAGATATTTTCCAAAACGGTTTTCAGCGTGACCAATCACAATAAAATTTTTTTTTGAATTACTCTGATGAAAACCTTCGAGGATGGTTTCCACATTATTCTCCGGTTCCATCCTTGCCATCAACAAATAATGCCTTTGCTTTTTCCCGTAAAGACATGCTGAAGATTCCGAGTCACCGTCCTGGGGCATGTCCGCTCCGTAAGGAATGTATTCCGGGGTGACGTTGTATTTTTCACGCAGGTAATTTTGGATGACAACCGAATCAGCAATATAGAAATCACTATGCCTGATCGCCAGTTTTTCCGCATGTTTTAAAAAAAGCCGGGCAGGTCCGGAATACTTTTCCCTTTTCCATTCTATTCCATCCATATTGGTGATGATCACGCTTTTTGCAGGATACAGTTTCCCCCAAACCGCATTGCTGGTATAACCCATCATCAGGATCACATCAAAATGGCGACGCCGGGCATCCTTGATACAATGCAGGTCATAGACCAACTGGCCGGCGGGACCAATCATATGCTCCGGATCATAGCAATGCACAATCCGCACCCCGTTCCAGGATTTTTCCCGGTAGGGATGATTATGCGAATTATACACGGTGACTTCGTGTCCGCGCACCACCAGACCGGCGGAGAGTTTCTCGGCTGCATATTCAAAACCTCCGTAATTATTCGGGATTCCGCGGGTTCCTATTATGGCGATTTTCAGTGACCGCATGGTTTGCGTGATTTTAAAAGGTTATAGAAAATATCTGCACTGTGCTGCCAGGAATAATTGTGGGAAGCCTGATCAGCGGCCCGCATGATAAAGTTTTCATCAGGGAGGTTATGAATGGTATCATTCAATTTGGTTTCAAAATCCTTTTCATCGCCGGGATCAAACATGTATGGCTGAAAAAAATAATAGTCCTTCATAGCAGAGACATTTGAACACAACACGGGCGCGCCGCAGGTGATCGCTTCCAACGGCGGAATGCCAAACCCTTCAGCCTTGCTGGGATAAACAAAAAGCATACAGGCTTTGTATAACACGGTTAAATCTTCCCGGCTCACCTGCTGATACCAGTGAACCATTTTTTTCTGTTCTTCCGTCAGGTCATTGAGGCACCGGCTAAGCGTAACAACGTCAAGTGATTTTTTTCCCACAAAAACCAGGGGGATATTTTTTTTGAATAATTCCAGTTTCAAATATTTTTCCAATAACAACAGGTGATTTTTTCGCGGTTCTATCCTGCTCACGCATAAGACGAAATTTTCTATCCCAAATTTCTCCCTGATCTGCAGGGCAGCTTCTTTTTTTGACAGCGAGCAGTGAGGCAACATATCATTGGCCGCATTGGGAACAACATGGATATGCTGAGGCAAAATGTTATAGCGCTCAGCAATCCTGTCGCGGGAATACGTGGATACCGAAGTTTTGATGGCAGCGCGGTGTATGCTTCTCCTGAACAGCACATTTCTCGCCTTTCTGTAAATCAGCGGAAAATCATTGGGAAAATCATTAAAAATAATGTCATGCAGGGTGATTATTGTCTGGCAACTGCCGGTCTTTTGCATCGAAATATTCTGAAAATGAGCAAAATCGAACCGATGATTCCGGATGTAGCAAGGTATGTCGGTAACCAGCCTCAGGAAATTAGCATTTCGTTTTTTGTATGGCAATATCCGCGAAGGAGAAATGAAGGGGAGGATTGCAGCAAACCGGTCTACATCGCACACGCCAAAATAAATGTCTAATTCAGCGGCATATTTTTCCACCAGCGCTTTGTATAAGCCGCGGATAAATGTCTGCGTTCCCTGGAATTCTTTGTCGAACACATGGGCATCAACGAACAATTTTATTTTTTTTGCTGCAGCCATTTAATATTGTAATTGTTCTTCATTCATCAGTCCCCCGCCGGCAGGCTCCGCACGATATGTTGTTTTTAGCGTCGTGTATATTTTTGAGATCATGTGGCGCGGTAAAAAACTCACGCCTAAAACAAGGTAATTATCCAAATGGAACGGATTCAGCAAAATGGCTTTTTTTATATTTTGTCTTGCCCGCGACGGTTCATAATTATTCCAAAGCCATTTTTTTGCAAGCAGCGCATGGTAGGATCCTGTTTTGATTTTTTTATTATCCTGCTTTTTTAAAATAGCCAGTAAGATTTCACCTTCGTATGATGCGATACTCAATTTTTCCAACGCGCCGTATTTTACAGAAATAAATTGCCTTGTCCTCCACTTTTCGTCAATCGTCAATGACTGTGGATTTAGCCTTACCTGCATCAATGATTGGGAAAGATTGTGGAATTTTCCCTGGTTCATGACCTGCAGCCACAAAAAATGATCTTCAAACGTATGTGCATGCCGGTTATATCCGCCATCGGGAATAATGGATTTCCTGAACAGCACACTGGAATGGATAAAAGGACAAACCGAATAAGGCAGATTCTTGATCTGCCGGTTGGTATAGGCAGGCGCCTGGTGAGCAAAAATAAAATGACCGTCAACATCCACGTAATCCACATCGGAACCCACCACAACATGATCAGGGTGGCTGACCATGAATGCGTACTGCATGTCAAGCCGGTTCGGGTAACAGACATCGTCTGCATCA
This sequence comes from Puia sp., assembly GCA_035308805.1. Classification (GTDB taxonomy): domain Bacteria; phylum Bacteroidota; class Bacteroidia; order Chitinophagales; family Chitinophagaceae; genus Puia. The sequence goes on from DATGFZ010000249.1 coordinate 3,366, forward strand.
AATCTCGCAATATATTCTGCACGTGCCGCGCGCAACCCCGCATTTAAAGCCATGGCAATTCCCTGGTTCTTCTGCCGGATAAGGACAATGCGCTCATCTGTAAAACTGCCCACGATGTCAGCAGTATTGTCCGTAGAACCGTCATCTATGATGAGCAATTCAAAATCAGGAAAAGTTTGGTTTAATACCGATTCGATTGCCCTGCCGATATAACTGGAGGCATTGTAGGCCGGCATCAGTACACTGATTTTAATGGCATCATTACGCATAAATCGCCCGCTTCTTTTTTTCTTCTTCTTTAATATTTAAAAACATCAGCAATTCAAAAAAAACAACAATCGACAATTGTTCAAACCAATATCCCGCCGCAAAAGCTCCCAAAAGCACAAGTACTAACGTCAACGCATATACGCTATTATATGTCTTTCTGATAAAGAACCCCGCATACAAAATGGCAAAGGCGAGGAGTCCGAAAATCCCGTATTCAGCAAGCAACTGGTCATACACAGAGTCTGACGTGTTGATGATCGAGTGCAGTTCTTTTTGCCTGGTGAAAAAATACAGGTAAAGGTCAAAATGATTGGTCAGAAAATCCCGGCTGATATACCTGAGATGGGAAGGGTATCCTCCTCCGGGCTGAAAACCGCTTGCCCGGTAGGCGAGCCTGGAAGAAAAATTTCCAATACCATCTCCAAAAAATATTTTTGTCGGGTGCGATTGCATGAAGCCCACCGTTTGCTGACAGGCAACAATCTTACCTGGCGGCAAAAGCGGGCCTTTATTTGACCTGGATGAAAACGCCAAATTATTTTCATGATCATCTATATATCGAAATAGTCTTTTTTGAAAATCTGTCGTGTCATTTTTTTGCTGATAGGAGGCCGAGTTGATATTGGGTGAAGGAATAAAAGGTCTTGTATTTGCCCTGATGGCAGCCACGATCAAAGGTTTTCCCGCGACGGCCGATGAGGTGACCACCTGCTGAACCATCATCATTTTAGCGGTGTCCGTATATGCAGACCGCGGAGAGGTTGATTTTTCATTCGTTGTGCCCGCCACCTGCACCCCAGGATCATTTTTTTTCTGCTGAGGTATTTCCTTTGGTATAAATTTTTTAAACACCTCAGCAACATAATCATCATTTTGCGGAGATATTTTTCCTAAAAAAATAACAAGCATGAAAAAACAAACCAGCATTACACTTTTTTGATTCCTGTCCGATCTGAAGAGGAATAACCCGCTAAAAGCAATCAATACCAAAATGCTGGTAAAATTGCTGGCAGTAAGTATCAAAATGAGCATGCATAACAAAACCATGCCCGCATTCCTTTTCGATAGAAAATAGATCACGCCAAAAGCGTTGAGCATGGCATTGGTGGTAGAGGTGTCAAAGGGAATTCCTTTAATGTAATCGCCCGTGCTGATAAAATATTTTTGATTTTCTCCCTGGTATAAATAGGGATTGAGCGCGCCCGTTTTCAGCACGATGATCACCAGCATGATTACAGAAACAAGGGCATTAAGCAGAAAAAACACCGTGATGGTTTGATTGATTTTTTCCGCATCCTGTCTGTCCACCAATAATTTTACCTGGTGTATGGCGAGCAGGCACAAAATCCAAAAACAAATGCCTGTAATAAAGACAAGATCATACCTGATGGTTGGAAGACTTCCGTTTACCAGCAAACCAATCAGGGCGATTCCCATAATGACCGGATAAAAAAGCGGAAGCCTCGGGTTTTTCATGTTGAAACCAAAGCGAAAATTCCAATGCCATAAATAAATAAGCAAAATGCCGGCGACTTTTATGACCAGTTTGACCTGTAGGAACAAAAGCAAAAAAGTCAAAAGCTGCCAGTCAACCTTATTTAAGAATAATCGTATTGGTGGAACACCTGTCTTAGTGTTCATCGTCATTTTTTTGTGTAAAAATTGAATGGTGGAAAGAAAGTAACACTTAGCCGTTCAGAACGAACAGGCTTCATTAATTAAATACGCATCAAACCCGGTAAGGTTGCCTGTAATCATTTAATAATCATTTGACAGCGTGATAAATCATTGCTTAAAAAAAGCTTTTATTTCGCTGAGGTCGCTCCTTTTTAATTGAAAGGTGGCGGCAAGGAACAACAGGTAGGTGATCAGGGCAAAACTGATTATCATCCAATCACTCCAAAAAAAATACCGGCTTGCTATTCCACTGATCGCAGCGCTGGCCGAACAGAGCAGCAAAGACACCCAGCAATTTTTTAACCAGGGAAGACCGGTTGTACGCAGGTATAAAGCGGCCTGAACAAAAACCGCGATGATAAATGCCCATGCCGCCCCTTCATTCTTCCAGCGCGGAATTAAAAAAATATCCCCCAGGATATTGACCGAAAAAGTGATCGCAAAAATGTAAAATATCGCTCTCAGCCTGCCCTTGGCAAAATGAATGCTCCACAAAAAATTATTGAGGTATAATACGGGAATGCATAAAGACAAAATAAAAATGGTGTGCATATTCACTGCGCCATATTTCCCTTGCGTGACGGGGTCTATGACCGGGATCCACAGCAGGTTGAGCAGTAAAGCCGTCAGGGCGGCTATGACCATTTCCATTCTTAATAATAATTTCACATTGTGCAATGACATCGGATTATTTTCTTTTTGCTGCTGAAAAAAAATGGTGAATAGCGGAACCAGCAGGGGCGCAATGGCCAGCAGCGGCAGGGTGGTGATCTCAAATATCTTATAGGCAAAACTGTATTCGGCAAGTTTTACATCTGACACGAACAGACCAATAAAGATCCAATCAAATCTTGCAATGGCGGAAGTAAATATCACCACGCCGACCTGCGGCAATGACTCTCTGAGCAGCTGTACATATTCCTGCCTGTTCCATGTATAAAATTTTCCCGGTTTAACCAGGTTGTTGTTGATGATGAAACAAACCAGTAATTCCATCGCATCGCCCCCGATAAAAATGATTACTGCCGTTTGGATAGATATATTTCCGTGAAATGAAATAAATAGTAAAACCAATCCCCGCAAAACGCTCGAACAAACAGACATGTACAAAAGCCAGTTGTATTTTTGCAACCCGGTGACCAGTTGTTTGAACGGTGTTGAAAAAAACAACAGCAGTTTACCGATACCGATCAGCAGCAATAAATGATGACGAACAAAAAATTCCGGGAATATCAGGGAGGCTGAAAAGAGCAACCCGTAAAACAATGCTCCTGCAATTAGGGTGTGAAGAACATACAAGGAAAGAAGTGCTGACCTGTTTCCGCCCGCAGCAATTTTTTTTACCAGCATCTGATCCATTCCGAAAGAAAGCAAATTAAAAGCGGTGAGCAGAACAGCCAGGGTCCAGTTCAGTTCACCAAAATTATTTTTGGTCAACTCGCGCGATAAAATATAAAAAATCAGCACGCCGAACAATTGATTAATTACCAGTTGCAGCGTCGTGGCAGAAAGTCCGCGGATGATTTTGCGCTTCAGCATTAAGCTTACAATGCTACTGCAAAATTTTTAATAAAAATTTTTACCAAATAGTTATGATTATTGTCAGATAATTTTCAATTAATTTGACTATAAGGGATTACCTTCGCCTGCCTTTTAATCTATAAGAACACTCGTTTCGTATCTATAAAAATAAAAGAGCTCAATAAATATGGCAATTCTCATTTTCTTTCTGGCACATTGGTTTTTATCTCTTTTCTCACAGACATTTTTTCTCCACCGCTATTCATCTCACAAAATGTTTACGATGAATAAATTCTGGGAGCGTTTTTTTTACAGCTTCACGATGATCATGCAGGGATCCTCTTTTCTGAATCCCCGCGCCTATGCCATCATGCACCGCATGCATCACGCATACAGCGACACGGAAAAAGATCCGCACTCCCCGCATTTTTTTAAAGACGTCTGGCACATGACGATGCGGACTAAAGAAATTTACCTGGATTATGCCAAACATGGCGTCGAACCGGAAAAAGCTTTTCGCGGCAATTATCCCGAATGGCCTTTTATGGACAAAATCAGCAACTCATGGGCTTTGCGCATTTTTTTTGGTTTGTGTTATATCGCATTCTACATCCTGTTCGCTACGCACTGGTGGATGTTTTTATTATTACCCATTCATTTTTTTATGAGTCCCATTCATGGCGCATTGGTCAACTGGTGCGGACATAAATATGGTTACTCCAATTTTGACAACACCGATCACAGTAAAAACACCGTTCCGGTTGATATTTTTTTAATGGGCGAACTCATGCAGAATAACCACCACAAAAGCGCAAACAGCATCAACTTCGCAAAAAAGTGGTATGAGTTTGATCCGACCTACCCGGTTATTTTATTACTCGATAAATTACGCGTCATCCGGTTGAAAAGAACCTGGGAATGATTTCCGCAATTATAAAAAACCAGATCCATGGAGGAACAAAATTTTAAAAACCATTCAAGAATCCTTGTCGGTTTTCACATCATCACACTTGCTGTCATTGCAGCAGCCCTGGTCATTTCTATTGTTTTACTGGCAACAGCCGGGATAACCCTGCAAACGGTGTTCTCGCTCCCGGCAGCAATGGCTCTCGGTCTGTTATTCGTCTTTGTACGTCAATTTGCTACCGGAAATCAGGACAGAATCATTCGCGCGGAAGAAAATGCCAGGAGTCTGAAATTGACGGGGAAAGAGCCTGATACACGTCTTACAAAGGGCCAGCTCATCGCCTTGCGTTTTGCAGATGATTCAGAATATGTCACCCTTTCTAAAAAAGCCATTAATGAAAACCTGAGTCCCAAAGCGGTCAAGGAAGCCATAAATAAATGGCGGGCAGACCACCACCGTATTTGAGATAAAAAAGCAGTTATTCCTCCCCGGGCTCAAAATCCGGGAATCGTTTGTTTTACGTAATTTATGGCATGGATTCATTCATTCATCCCGTGTTGGTTTCACTGGCTGCCGTTTGCAGCATCATGGTGGTCATCTGGATTTGGGGAACCTCCCTGCACAACTACAGTGTGGTGGATGTCTTTTGGGCCTTTAATTTTGCGGTGATCGCGGTCATTATCTATTTTTCAGCCGATGGCAATGAAACCAGAAAAACTATCGTATGTGCATTGGCGTTGCTATGGAGTCTCAGGCTGGGTTTGTATTTATCAGCGCGCGTTTTTTCTCATCTTGACGTTGAAGAGGGGCGATACAAACAATTGCGCAAGGAATGGAGCAGGGGCATTCACCTGAAATTCTTTTTCTTTTTTCAATCGCAGGCACTGAGCAATGTCCTGCTGGCGCTTCCCTATTTTATTATAGCGGCAAATAAGCGTCCTGCCATCTCTGTGGTGGAATATGCGGGCGCTGCCTTGTGGCTCCTTTCCATCGCGGGCGAAGGCGTCTCCGATTTTCAATTAAAACAATTTAAGAAAGATCCGGCGAATAAAGGAAAAGTATGCTCATCCGGATTGTGGCATTATTCCCGCCATCCGAATTATTTTTTTCAACTGATGATCTGGATAAGTGTGCTGATCTTTGCCCTCCCCAGCCCATTCGGCTGGATCACCATCGTTTGTCCTTTGGCCATTGGCTATTTGATTTTTAAAGTCACGGGAATCCCGATGACAGAAGAACAATCCATCCGCAGCAAAGGCGATTTGTACCGCGCCTACCAGCATTCGACAAGTGTTTTTATTCCGTGGTTTCCCGCTTCCCCCAAAGGGGAGGTTAAGAAATAAATTGCTTGAAAAAAATGTCAGACATTTGAAAATTAAATGACAACCCTCATTGTATAAAATCCCCGGTCAGGGGAAAGAGCCTTATGTGGTATCAATCTCTGCTTGAAAAAAATAAAATACCGGATTCAATCATTCGCGCAGGCATAAGAAAATTACTTAGGCAAAGATTGCGGGATGAAAAAAAACCGTCCACGGAATGCCAGCAACAACACCTGATGGAATTCATAACCGCGTTAAAGGATTCTCCCATTGCGGTACATACCCTTGACGCCAATGAACAGCATTATGAAGTCCCGACTGCATTTTTTCAATATTGTTTGGGCAGGCATTTAAAATACAGCAGCGGCTATTGGAAAGATGGCGTCAGTGATGTTGACCAGGCTGAAGAGGATATGTTGCTGCTGACTACACAAAGAGCTGAATTAACAAACGGACAAGAGGTACTGGAACTGGGTTGTGGCTGGGGATCATTATCATTGTTTATGGCTGCGCAATTTCCCCGGAGTAACTTTACGGTCGTCTCCAATTCGCGGACGCAAAAACTATATATTGACGAGCAGGCAGAGCAACGCAACCTGTCAAACCTGGCAGTAATTACTGCAGACATGAATACATTCAAGACGGACAAAAGATTTGACCGGGTGATTTCCGTTGAGATGTTTGAGCACATGCGCAACTATGAACAACTGATGAAAAAAATCTCCTCCTGCTTAAAAAAGAATGGGAAATTGTTTGTCCATATGTTCACCCATAAGGAATTCAGTTACCGGTTTGAAGAAAACGATGAGACGGATTGGATGAGTAAGTATTTTTTTACCGGCGGCATTATGCCCGGAGATCATTTATTGTTTTATTTTGATGACGAAATTCCTGTTGAGAAGCACTGGCATGTCAGCGGGCTTCATTACAACAAGACATCCGAAGCCTGGCTGAAAAATATGGATGCCCATAAAAAAGAGATCATCCCGCTATTTGCAAAAACTTACGGTGAAAAGCATGCATTGAAATGGTGGGTTTACTGGCGCATATTTTTTATGGCCTGCGCCGAGCTGTGGAAATACAATGATGGTGATGAATGGATGGTGAGTCATTATTTATTTACAAAAAAATAATCATGATACGTTTAATCATCTCCATCCTGCTGCTGCTGACATCCCTGCTGGTCATTGTCAGACCGCCGACGCATTTTCTGTGGATGGCTGACGTAGCGATCACCAATTTCCCTTACGTTTTTGCCGGACTCGCTCTTTTATTTTTTGTACTGGGGTTATTTTTCAGGAAATACAGATTGGCGATCCTGGTGCTCAGTCTTATCGCCTGCGCATTATTTTCTCTTCCCATAATCTCTGCTTTATCAAACGAATCAAAAATAGCAGCAGCATTGACGGCGGTATTTCCCTCTGCAAAGGGAAATGAGTTGCGGGAGCCTTTCAGCTTTGCCGATATGTTTACAGGCATTGGCGCCGACCAGGTAAAATACCAACCCATCATTTATAAAATGTTGCCAAACGATACATTGACTTTTGACTATTACCCTGCTGTCAATACCCATGTTTCACCCGTTGTCATTGTCGTCCACGGCGGCTCCTGGGAAAACGGGGATAGCAGACAACTGCCATCCCTCAACCATTACCTCGCGCGCAAGGGATATAATGTCGTGGCGATGAATTATCGTCTGGCACCTAAATACCAATCTCCGGCCGCTGTTGATGACCTTAAGGACCTGATTCATTTTCTGAACAAATTCCACAGGCGATTAAACATTGATACCGGCAATGTCGTTTTGCTTGGCCGTTCGGCAGGCGCCCAGATAGCCCTGACATCCGCGTACCGCTTTCATGATAAAAACATCAAAGGCGCGATTTCTTTTTATGGTCCTGCAGATATGGTTTGGGGTGCCGGGATAAAAGGAAATGATCTGGTGATGAATACCGACCAGGTTTACAGAGACTATTTTGGGGGTTTATATAATGAGGTGCCGGACAAATTCAAAGAGAGTTCGCCGCTGGAATATGTGAATGAAGGGTCTCCTCCCACCCTGATCATTCACGGTGAAAATGACGTGCTCGTATCGCCCCGGCACAGTGAACACCTCCACAAAAAATTAGATGGGGTCCATGTAAAGAACTACCTGCTGAGTTTGCCCTTTGAAACGCATGGCTGCGATTACAACATCAATGGCCCCGGCGGACAACAAACAACCTATGCCGTTGAACATTTTATCAACTCGGTTACACGCTGATGGAGAAATTAGCCATAATAGGAACAGGAATTGCCGGGATGGGTTGTGCGCATCTGTTGCAAAAGACATTCGACCTCACCCTCTTCGAACAGCATGATTACGTTGGCGGTCATACCAATACCATCGCCGCAGATGAAGACGGAAAACCGGTTTTCATAGATACCGGGTTCATGGTTTTTAATTTTGCCACCTACCCGAATCTTTGCAATCTTTTTAAACAGATCAATGCGCCCATAAAAAAAACAACCATGTCCTTTAGTGTGCAATATGTTCCGGATGGTTTGGAATATTGCGGCTCAGGTCTGAATGGATTATTTGCACAGCGGAAAAATATATTCAGTTTCCGCTACATCAACATGCTGAGACAAATTGCGCGCTTTAACAAAGAAGCCATAAAACGATTGGATGATCCGGCTTATCAAAAACATTCGTTGCAGGAATTTGTCGATGAATTGGGCTTTGGCAGGGACATGCTCTGGAAATATTTAATACCGATGAGTTCGGCGGTCTGGTCAACACCGATGGCAAGGATGCTCGATTTCCCCGCCATGACTTTAATTCGTTTTTTTAAAAATCATGGATTCCTGGGGTTGCATACGCAACATCAATGGTACACCCTGCATAACGGAAGCCGGTCATACCGCGACCTATTGATCGAACCATTCAAAGAAAAAATTCAACTGAATAATGCCGTGACAAAAGTCACCCGGGAAGATAAGAAAGCTGTCGTTGAAACAGCCGACGGGAAAACGCATCCATTCGATAAAGTAATCTTTGCGTCCCACGCCGATCAGACCCTGCGCATCCTGCCTAAGCCAACAGACATGGAACTACAATTATTATCGCCTTTCCGGTATCAGAAAAATGTGGCGACGGTTCATACAGACGAAACCGTGATGCCGAAAAATAAAAAAACATGGAGCAGCTGGAACTACCGCGTGGAGGAAAAAGACGGTATGCTGGTTCCCACGACCATCTACTGGATGAACAGCCTCCAGCAAGTTTCAAAAAAGAAAAATTATTTTGTTTCCATCAATGTCTTGCCCGGTTCAATTAATAGAAATAAATTTATCACAGAGATTGAGTACGAGCATCCTTTATTTGATCTGGCAGCGGTAGCGGCGCAAAAAGAATTGCACAAATTAAATCGGCAGGGCGTATTGTATTATTGCGGCAGTTATTTTAAATACGGTTTCCATGAAGATGCCTATGCCAGTGCCGTGGAACTGTATGATCTTTTGGTTCCATAAGACAATCCGGAAAGCCTTTTATCCGGATGTGGACAAACGACAGCCTGTGACCGGTACAATCACCGTAGTCGCGTCATTTGCAAAAAATGGACACATGAACATTTCTCAACATCGCATAAACATTGAAGATGAATAGCTGCCTGTACCGAGCAACGGTGATGCATAACCGGCTGGCGCCAAAGCCGCACCGGTTTCACTACGGCGTATTCATGTTTTATATTGACCTGGATGAAATGGCTTTACTGAACAGGAGATTTTTGATGTTCAGCCATAACCGGTTCAATTTTTTCAATTTTCGGGATCAGGAACATTTGCAATTGCCTGCTGAACACCCGGATGGATCAAAAACAACCAAGCAGCATATTCTTGCTTATTTATTGCTGCATGGAATTGACCTGCATGGCGGAAAAATCATGTTGCTCACCAACCTGAACGTGCTCGGCTACAACTTCAATCCCGTTTCCTTTTATTTTTGTTTTGACGGGGAAGGCGAGGTCATTTGCTGCATCGCGGAAATCAGCAATACTTTTCGCGAGATGAAGGTCTTCCTCCTCGGTAAAGAAAACTTATCAGGAAACAAATTCCTGCTGAATACAAAAAAATATTTTTATGTTTCTCCCTTTATTGACCACGACACGGATTTCGAGTTCAACCTCGCCGTCCCCGGTGAAAAACTGAATATGAAAATTGACGATTACAAAGACGGCAAGCGGTTTTTCATCAGCACACTCACGGGCAGCCGCAGATCATTTTCCGGCATCAACCTGTTAAAATATTCCATTCGTTTTCCCTTAATTACCGTAAAAGTCATTACCTTAATTCATTGGAATGCCTTGCTGTTGTGGTTGAAAAAAATTCCTTATCATCCAAAATCCGCAAACCAAAATTTACAGAAGGACGTATATAGAAAATATAAACCTAAAACCTGATTTGATATCACACTGAGCATGTCAAATTCGATCATTTTATCCGTTGCTGGCAAAAAAAGTTTTTATGAAAGAACGGTGCTGTCGCTTCTTTCAAAAATGCAATTGGGGAGACTGAATCTTATCCTTCCCTCAGGCGAGGAATTAACCTTCGGCAACGGCAAAGAAAATATTGTTGCCAGCGTGCATATACGCCATAATCATTTTTTCAAACATTGTTTATTGTTCGGGGATATTGGTTTTGGTGAGTCTTACGTGAATGGTTATTGGGAAACCGAAAACATCAGCCATGTCATCCAATGGTTCCTGCTCAATGTGGACAATGCTCCTTCCGTTTCCGGCAGCAGGACAAGAAATTTTATGCTGAACATCCTGAAGTTTGCCAATAAACTTTATCACTTCAGGAGAATAAATTCCGTCAGTGGCTCCAAAAAGAATATTGCCGAGCATTATGATCTCAACAATGATTTCTTTTCTTTATTTCTTGATGAAACGATGACCTATTCCGCTGCCTATTTTCAAACTGATGCCATGAGTTTAGCCCAGGCACAACTGGCGAAGTATGACAGATTGTGTAAACAATTGCACCTGCAGCCGAGCGACCACGTATTGGAGATAGGCAGCGGCTGGGGCGGCAACGCAGTCTTCATGGCAAAGAATTACGGATGTCGCGTGACAACCACCACCATTTCTGAAGAACAGTATAAACTAACCAAAGAAAAAATTAAGCAGGAGCATTTAACCGGCAGCGTTGAGGTCCTGTTAAAAGATTATCGCTTTATCCAGGGTAAATTTGACAAGATCGTTTCGATTGAAATGCTCGAAGCGGTTGGCGCGCCATTTCTGGATGTCTATTTTAAAAAATGCAGCGAGCTGCTGACGAAAAATGGCATACTCGCTTTGCAGGTGATCACCTGTCCTGATTCGCGCTTTGAGCACCTGCGCAAAGGCGTGGACTGGATCCAAAAATATATTTTCCCCGGTTCGTTGTTGCCTTCAGTTGGCGCAATCAATAAGGCAGTAAACAATATGACAGACATGACACTGGTCGATCTCAAAGATATCGGGTTGCATTATGCCACTACGCTTGTTCATTGGCGTGAGCAATTCTCCGGCAATATTTCCCATATAAAAGAGCTTGGCTTCAGCGACCAGTTTATTCGCAAATGGAATTATTACTTCTCTTACTGTGAGGCCGCTTTTGTCATGCGCAACATAAACGTCATGCAAATGATTTATGTAAGACCGAATAATGTGCTGAGGTAATGTTCCGAACGAGGTGGCGATTGCCATGATTGATTTGATTCCATCCTGATTTGGCTGACATCGGCTGACTAAATAACTACACCCGATGCATTATGCTGCCGGCTTGTCCATGAAACCTTTCAGTCGTCCTCCAAAGCCCTGAGTAAGGTTTATCAGTCCCGCCGCTCAACCCCTTTCCACTCCCGCCTGAGGGAGACCGGCATATGCAGACCCGGCCGTCCCGGACCCGGAAAAAATTATTTTTTAAAAATCAATAAAAAAATTTGGGTAACTCAAAAGTTACCTATACATTTGAGTAACCTAAAAGTTACCTATTATGCAAAGAAGCATTACACAAAAATTTTTTTACCCTCAGCCTCCCCAAACAGTCTGGGAATACCTGACTAAAGCAGAATTGATGTCACAGTGGCTGATGGAAAATGATTTTGAGCCAATTCTTGGTTACGATTTTCAATTCAGGATTAAACCCATTCCGCAGTTTGAATTCGACGGTATCATCTACTGCAAGGTTTTGGAAATCGTTCCTTTCAGAAAACTTTCCTACACCTGGAAAGCCGGTCCCGGTGATGGCCAAATCAACCTTGACTCCATTGTTACCTGGACCCTGGTCCCGAAAGACAATGGCACGGAACTGTTGCTTGACCACTCAGGCAGGATGGAAAATGCCGATATCTACTCCGCGATGAACACCGGTTGGCAGAAAAACATGGCTAAAATGGACACGCTTATCCAAGCTGCACAACATGGTTCAAACCCGGTCTGACCTGGTTCCGGTGCATGCAGACCCGGGCAGAAGAGAATGACTTTAAGAAAGTCCGTGAACGGACGGCCTATTTTGAAATTTCCGGATAATCAGCCTGAAAAATCAGCAGCCATAGCAAATGATAAAATCAACAAATAATAATATGGAAGCAAATAATTATCATGCGACAATTACCGCAAAAACAACAGCAAATAAAGCGTTTGACAACATCAATCGCGTAAAGGAATGGTGGGCAAAAAATTTTTCCGGCAGCTCACAAAAGCTCAATGATGTCTTTACCGTTCGTTTTGGAGAAACATTTGTCCAATTCAAACTGGTTGAAGTCGTCCCCGGTAAAAAAGTGGTGTGGCTCGTTACGGATTGTTATCTGCATTGGCTCCATGACAAAACCGAATGGAACGGAACAAGCGTCGTCTTTGAGATCAATGACCTGAAGGGCTCAACAAAAATTGACATGACACATGTAGGCCTGGTGCCGGGAGCAGAATGTTATGCGGATTGTAAAAAGGGGTGGGACGGTCATATCAAACAGAGTTTATACAAATTGGTAACGGAAGGAAAAGGGATGCCGGAATAGGAAATGGCTGAACCGGCATGTTATCCTGATTTCGGTGGCAGGCAGGATAATTTATTTTTGCTCAGCCGGGTTCCTCACTTCTTTAAATCTTGAAAAAATCAAGGCCGCAATGAGGCAAAGCACAAATCCAAAAATCCCGTTCAGCCTTATTCCGAAATCATGACCAACATCTTTTCCGTGAATCAGCAACATCGCAAACAATGCAATGCCAAAAGTCTGCGCGATCTTTACAAAAAAATACCTCACCGCAAAATAAATGGCTTCTTTGTTGTGCCCGGTGTCCGCGGAATCTTTTACAATGATCTCTGCAAGTATGGCGACCGGCAGAATATTCAGGGACGCAACGGGGAAAGATGCCAAAATGATCAGTGCGTAAATTTGTTCCCTTGGATCAATGGCAAACTTCCCGAGAAAATAAATTCCTGCGAAAACAACAGACAACAACAAAAGTGAAAAAATAACGATTGGTTTTTTCCCGATTTTGCGAGACAGGATATTGACAACCGGGTAGAAAACGAAGGAACAAAGCACCATGGTGATCATCAGCCTGTTGCCAATGGATTCGGGAAGACCCAGCAACACGCGCAGAAAAAATAATAAACCCGCCGTGATGATCGTAACCCCGATGAAATAGGAAAAATCGGCAACAATAAAAAAAAGAAAATTCTTATTGGTGAGTGTTTGCTTCAACGCGGCACGAATAGGCACAGCGCTTGGCTTGCTCACGGAATATTTTTTCTCATTGATGCCCGACGCCGTTATTGCCATGAAAACCGCTGCCAGCAGGGCAAAGATGGCTACAGCATACTGCAGGGCAACCAGACGCGACGTGATGCCAAAATGTTTTTGTACCAGGTCAGCAACATTAAATGCGTTGGAGGCAATCGCAATTCCAAACACATAACCCAGCGATTGAAAAGTGGAAAGCCGGACCTTGTCTTCAGGTCCCGGTGCCAGTTCCGGCAACAGCGCATTATACGGAATGATATAGGTGGTGGTGGAAGCATAAAAACCAATCAGCATACACACGAGCCACACGACATTCCCCCAGCTTTGTGAGGAATGCAGGGGATAAAAAACAAAAAAGCAAAAAACCAGCGACGGCAGAATCGCAAATTTCATAAAGGGAATGCGCCGGCCGCCCGGGTTTTTACTTTTGTCGCTCAGTTGCCCAATCAGCGGGTCAAAAATGGCGTCAGCAAATCTGCCACTCGTGGT
>DATGFZ010000250.1:0-4507 GCA_035308805.1 Puia sp.
TTTTAGTTGCTGCATGCGGACGCCATTCAATTTTAACAGATCAATCACGTCATGCCAGCCTTGCCGGATAATATATGCTTTTGGCGCAGTCACAAATTTACCCGCGCTGAAGTAATTATAAAACCTCACTTCTTTTTCAAAGGGTTTCGAGTGATCATAAAATAAGCGCTGCAAGCCGGTAACATCGCTTGTTTTATAGGCGGCTTCATATCCTTTAAAAAGAACCGTATCATATTTAGTTAAATCGGGTTTCCATTCCAGCGCAAAATCATTTTTTTTCAAATCGTCAGCAATATTCTGTTTTCTTTTTTCGATAATTTCTTTTGCATATATTGACGACTGCTCGATCATTGTTCTGATTAGCGCATAGGTAGAAAGCACACGATCCTTAAAAGGTTTAAGCATGTGTGTCTCGGGCATGTATGAAATGGTGTTGAACAAGGCAGCGTAACCACTTGAGTACCGCGGCGTTTCATAAAAAGCATCCCAGCCTTTTTCTGGATTGCCTTCTTCGAAATTGACATAAGGGGTCATTGCCCATCCTTTTTTATTCATGGATTTATATAAAGAAGGATCATATACATCATGGACAAATTTTCCCAGTTCGCCACCAAGCTTATTCCACTGTGTGGTGATCAATGTCATTGTATGCTGGTAATCTGCACCATCGCTGACGTGGTTATCCACTTGAATATCCGGATTTAACCAATGAAAAATTTGTGCAAACGACTTTGCGTTTCTTGAATCGGATTTTGTAAAATCTCGATTCAGATCAAGGTTTTGCGCATTACCTCGGAACCCATAATTATTCGGGCCGTTTTGATTTACGCGCGAAAATGAATTCCGGTTTAATGCCCCTCCAACATTATACAATGGAATTACAGCCAGCACCACATTGTCCGGCATTTTAATTTTGCCCGAATTCAAATCTCTCAACAACATCATACTTGCGTCAATGCCATCCGGCTCTCCGGGGTGAATGCCATTATTGATCAGAATCACAATCTTATTTTGCAAATGCCAATCTTTTGGATCAAATTTTCCATCATTGGAAAATAAAACCACATGGAACGGATATCCCGCGTCACTCATTCCCATTTCTTTGATAGAAACTTTTGCGGAAGCTTTATCCAATCCTTTGTAAAAAGAAATGCATTCAAAATAGGTGGCTGTTTCTTTCCCGTCCGATCTTTCAAATGGAGTTATTTGTGAACTACAAATGAGTGAACAAATAAGCAGGAAAAATAAAAAAATGAGTCTCATGATTTTTTAAACTGTTTTATTTTCTACCAGCCTCTGCAACACCGATTTACCACTTTATGCCGGAATCCGATGGTCTAATGGTGCTATCATTTGAGCTCCTGGTTGCATCGCTATTCACAAAGATGGCGCTACTGACATTGATTATGAAAATTTTTTTTAACCGAATGCTATGATTTGTGCCCTCGCCGCTCGTGGCGAAATGATGCTTTGGGTATACCAGTCTTTGTGATGGTTTTCCAAACCTTAGAGGAAAGAAGCCATAAATATTCAAGTTTTCTTAGAGCGATCAGCGCACGCTTGATGCCGACCATTGCAGCATATCCCAAAGCCATCCCCTTTGATGCATACTTCCTGCCTGGATGTCCCAATTGGTTGTCCTGCCCACCAGGACGGCTGCTCACCTGGTCACCTGAGATTTTCCCAAATCATGGAATTCCAGAAATATAAAAAGGCAATCCATCAGGAATGCCTTTCAAATATTGTTTTTCTTATAACCAGAAAGCTATTTTGCCAAAGCGTTTACTCTTTTAGTGAGTTGACTTTTTAGATTTGCCGCTTTGTTTTTGTGAATGATTCCTTTTTTAGCAAGTTTGTCGATTTGAGAAGCCACATCAGGGAGCTTATCGCCGGCCTCTTTTTGAGCTTTTATCGTTTTAAGGTCACGGATTGCGTTGCGCATGGTTTTGCTATAATAACGGTTGCGTTCTCTGCGTTTAGCAGCCTGTCTCACATCTTTTTTAGTTGCACTATGATTAGCCATTTGTGTAAAATTTTCGGACGGCAAAGGTAAGTTTTGACCGCATACATTCCAAATTTAATGAAGAAAGACCCGAAAGATCAATGATTAAACAATAAATCAATGGAGCGTCACCACCCAAGCTCCCCGCTAAGCTTTATCGTCGGACTTAAATTAAATCTTAAAAATCAAAGACCCGGCTTGTATTGGCACTAATAAGTCGTAAATTTTCGCCGATATTTGCATTCGTTCTAAAGCTTATTTCAATGAAGGACTTTCAGTTTATTACCAATTCTTCTCCCGCGTTTATTGAAAACTTATACGAAGATTTTGTAAAAAATCCGGATACCGTCGATCCGGAATTCAGAAAGTTTTTTGAGGGATTTGATTTTGCGGTCACGCAAGGCAAAAACGGTTCCAATGGAAACGGAGTTGCAGTAAAAGGACAGGATGTTTCCTATAAAACCACAGATGGAGTAGACTGGAAAAAAGAATTGGGAGCTTACCGCATGATCTTGGGTTATCGCAACAAAGGACATTTGATCTCCAATACCAACCCGATCCGCCGACGGAAAGATCGAGGCGCAAATTTAGACCTGGCTTTTTTTGGATTCACTGATGAAGATCTGGATAAGAATTTTTTTGCCGGAAATCTGATTGGACTGGGAACAACAACACTTAAAAATATTTTGCAGCATTTGCAGAAATGTTATGCCGGGCATGTCGGCATTGAATTTAAATACATCAGCGATCAAAAAACCATTGATTGGATAACCAATGAAATGGAGAAGAAATTTATTGATCCGCTTTCGCTTGATACTAAAAAACGCATTTTGGAAAAATTGAACGAGGGGGTAATGTTCGAAAAATTTCTTCACACAAAATATATTGGACAAAAAAGATTTTCGCTCGAAGGGGGAGAAACGACAATCCCCGCATTGGATACAATCATCAATGTGGCGGCCGATAATGATGTACAGGAAGTGGTGATCGGAATGGCGCACCGCGGCCGCCTGAATATTCTTGCCAACATAATGGGTAAAACCTACGAACAGATTTTCAGTGAGTTTGAAGGAACTGCCACACTCGATCAAACAATGGGCAGCGGCGATGTAAAATATCACATGGGCTATGGCAGCGAACTACAAACCCCGAATAAAAAAACTGTCCATCTTAAGCTGATGCCGAATCCTTCCCATCTTGAAGCGGTCGACCCGGTTGTGGTTGGATTTGCTCGTGCAAAAGCCGATGTGATGTACAAAAGTGATTTTGATAAAATTCTTCCCATTTTGATTCATGGAGATGCTTCTGTTGCCGGGCAAGGCGTTGTGTATGAGGTTTTACAGATGAGTGAGCTCGACGGATACTACACGGGTGGAACCATACATTTTGTTATCAACAATCAAATTGGTTTTACCACTGATTTTGAAGATGCACGCAGTTCCGATTATTGCACGTCATTGGCGGGCGCCATTCATGCGCCGGTGTTTCATGTAAATGGTGATGATCCGGAAGCGGTGGTCAAATGCGCCGAGATTGCTACGCGTTTTCGCCAGGAATTCAATTCCGACGTTTTTATTGATATGGTTTGTTATCGCAAACACGGTCATAACGAAGGAGATGATCCAAAATTTACACAGCCCCTGATGTATGCCTTAATCGATAAGCACCCTAATCCAAGAGAGGTATATACGCAATTTCTTTTGGAGCATGGCGAACCGGATGCGATAGAACTTGCGAGGGGGATGGAGAAAAAATTCTGGTCTGATCTGCAGGAAAGATTGGATGAAGTAAAACAAAAACCTTTGCCTTATTCATATCAGCAACCGGAATTGTGGTGGAAGAGCCTGCGGCGCGCCACGATGGAAGATTTTGATTATTCTCCTGTCACTGCAATCAGCGAAAAAGATTTTAGAAAAATATTTGACGCATTAATGACCTGGCCATCGGATTTCAAACCGATTAAAAAGATAGAAAAGATTCTGCAGGATAAGATCAAATTATTTAAAGACGACAAAAAAGTGGATTGGGCAACCGGCGAATTACTTGCCTATGGAAGCTTGTTGCTTGAGGGAAAAGATGTGCGTATGAGCGGGCAGGACGTACAACGGGGAACGTTTTCTCATCGCCATGCGGTTTTGCGCGATGAAAATACGGATGCACCATATAACCGGTTAAGCAGGATTCCGGATGCAAAAGGGCAATGCAGAATTTATAATTCTTTATTAAGCGAATTTGGCGTTCTTGGTTTCGAATATGGTTATGCATTAGCAAATCCCAATACTTTGGTTTTGTGGGAAGCCCAATTCGGGGATTTTGCCAATGGAGCGCAAACCATGATCGACCAGTTCATCGCTTCCTCAGAACAAAAATGGCAGCGCATGAACGGCGTCACTTTATTATTACCGCATGGTTATGAAGGCCAGGGTCCTGAACACAGCAGTGCAAGAATGGAAAGATTCTTACAAATGTGCGCTGAGCTGAATCTGGTGGTGACCAATATAACCA